>JAFPED010000085.1 GCA_017423565.1 Prevotella sp.
CGCTCATTAAGGCTGTCCAGACCACGACGCATGGCATCGTACTGGCTCTTACTGGTACATGCTGACAAGAGCAGGAACAACAGAAGGATATGGGGTAGTCTCCTCATTATATACGATGAAAGAGACTACTCCAGGTAGGTGTATCCGTAGAGTCCGCTGCGATAGTTGGATAGGAACTCCTTGCCTTCCTCCAGTGTGATTTTTCCTTGTTTGACACTCTTGGCTACCCATATCTCAAGCTGACGAACCAATTTCTTGGGTTCGTACTGCACGTACTCTAATACCTCGGCAACGGTTTCTCCATCAATAATTTGGTCGATGTGGTAATGTCCATCCTTGACAGAGATGTGTACTGCAGTGGTGTCACCGAAGAGGTTGTGCATGTCGCCTAAGATTTCCTGATAGGCTCCTACGAGGAATACTCCCAAATAGTAAGGCTCGTTCTTCCTCAAGGGATGGACGGGTAGGGAATGTGAGTTATGACGGTTGGTGACGAAGTTTGTTATCTTACCATCGGAGTCACATGTAATGTCCTGTAGTGTGGCATTACGTGTAGGCCGTTCGTTGAGTCGTTGTATAGGCATGATGGGGAATAGCTGGTCGATGGCCCATGAGTCGCTGAGGCTTTGGAAGAGTGAGAAGTTGCAGAAGTATTTATCGGCTAAGAGCTTGTCGATGTTCATTAATTCCTCTGGTACGTGCTTCAGGTTCTTTGCCAAAGCGTTGATTTCATGGCATACGCTCCAGTACATGGCCTCTATCTCAGCTCTTGTCTTTAGATCGACAATGCCATGGGCAAAGAGGTTGAGCACTTCCTCGCGTATCTGTTCGGCATCGTGCCAGTCTTCCAGTATGTTACGTGGTGACAGGTTGTCCCATATCTCGTACAGGTCTTTTACCAGCTGGTGAGAGTTTTCGTCGGGTTCAAACTCCTCGCCCATTTCAGGCAGCGATGCTGTTTCCAGCACATCGATGACCAACACCGAGTGGTGGGCAGCCAGTGAACGTCCACTCTCTGTAATGATATTAGGGTGGGGGAGGTTGTTCTTGTTGGCAGCTTCTACGAAGGTGTAGATACAGTCATTGACGTACTCTTGAATGCTATAGTTGACGGAGCTTTCGCTGGATGGCGATCGTGTACCGTCGTAGTCAACGCCCAGTCCACCTCCACAATCGACGAAATCGACGTTGTATCCCATTTTATGGAGTTGGATATAGAACTGTGATGCTTCTCGCAAGGCAGTCTGAATGCGGCGTATCTTGGTAATCTGGCTACCTATGTGGAAATGGATGAGTCGCAGGCAGTCACGCATGTCTTTCTTGTCGAGCATGTCGAGTGCTTCCAACAGCTGTGCACTGGTAAGTCCGAACTTTGATGAGTCGCCACCGCTCTCTTCCCATTTTCCACTGCCCGAGCTGGCCAGTTTGATGCGGATGCCTATGTTGGGGCGTACGTCAAGCTTCTTTGCCTCTTTGGCAATAATCTCCAGCTCGTTCATTTTTTCAACGACAATGAATATCTGCTTGCCCATCTTTTGTGCCAGAAGTGCCAGTTCAATGTAGCTCTGGTCCTTATAGCCGTTGCATATAATAATGCTGTCGCTCTGGCATTGCATGGCAATGACTGCATGAAGCTCTGGCTTTGAACCAGCCTCCAGTCCGAGGTTGAACTTCCTGCCGTGAGAGATAATCTCCTCGACAACGGGCTGCATCTGGTTGACCTTGATGGGATAGACCACGTAGTTTTCACCCTTATAGTCGTACTCTTTGCTGGCTTTCTTGAAACAGCTCCATGTTTTCTCGATACGGTTGTCAAGAATGTCAGGGAAGCGTAGGAGAACAGGCGACTGCACGTCACGCAGAGCCAACTCGTCCATCACTTCGCGGATATCAATCTGCGTACTGTCTTTGCAGGGAGTGACGTAGATGTTTCCCTGTTCGTTGATGCCGAAATAGCTGGTTCCCCAACCATTGATGTTGTAAAGCTCCTTGGAGTCTTCAATCGTCCATTTCTTCATAGGTGCAACAATTCTTTAGCTTTAGTAACTGAGATATTGATTTTTTCGTATGTATCCATCAGGTTGACGTTGAGCACGTGTCTTGCCTTGGAGTAGAAAGGCTCGCGTTTCTCTAACTGTTCACGGATGAATGTGATGAGTTCCTCGGGCGACTTGCCTTTCAGCAGTGGTCGCTCGGTCTTGCCCATGAGTAGGTGTTTGTAAAGCACTTCCGGGTCAGCTTTGAGCCAGATGACTTCTCCGAGGCTGTTCATGTAGTCTATGTTATCGTAGAAGCAAGGTGTACCGCCTCCGCAGCTAAGCACGATGTCTTCGAACTCTGCTACTTCGTGTAGCATGTTGTGTTCTATTTCGCGGAACCCTTCTTCGCCTCGTTCTGCAAACAGCTGGGGTATGGTCTTACGGCGACGGCTCTCTATGTACCAGTCCAGATCATAGAACTGTAGCCCCAGTTCTTTTGCCAAAGCTCTTCCGACCGTTGTCTTTCCAGAGCCCATATATCCAATAAGGATAATGCGTTTCATATCTTACTTCTGACCGTTAACAATTTTCATGCACTCATCGTAAGTCAAGTCTTTTGCCCGTTCGTGCATGTTCTTTGGCAATCGGTAGTTCTTGCCGTCGTAGCTGATGTATGGTCCGTAGCGGCCATTGATGATTTCCAGTTTGGAATCCTCGTCAAACATCTTCAGGTGACGGCGAGCCTCTTCGACGCGTTTCTCCTTAATCAATGCTACAGCTTCTTCCAGGGTAATGGTCAGTGGGTTGGCATCCTTGGGCAAGGAGGTGTATTTGCCTTCATGGAGCACATAAGGCCCGAATCGTCCTGCGCCGATAGTGACAGCAGAGTTTTCGAACATTCCTATCTCACGGGGTAGCTTGAAGAGTTCCAATACCTCGTCAAGAGTGATGGACTCCATGCTCTTGTCCTTTGGTATCTGTGCAAACTGTGGCTTGGCATTATCGTCGGGGGTGCCAATTTGTGCCATAGGTCCGAAGCGTCCTATCTTGACAAATACTGGTCGTCCGCTCTTTGGGTCAATACCTAACTGTCGTTCGCCGGCCTTGTGTTCCTGGCGTGTGTTAAGTGTCTTTTCAACAGTAGGTTCAAAGTTCTTGTAGAACTGAACCATCATTTCGTTCCACTTCTCTTTGCCTTCTGCTATTTTGTCGAAGTCCTGCTCGACCTTAGCAGTGAAGTTATAATCCATGATGCTGGGGAAATACTCCATCAGGAAGTCGTTAACTACCGTACCGATATCGGTAGGGAGAAGTTTTCCTTTCTCGGAACCTACCTGTTCCTTACGTGTCTTCTGTGTGATTTGCTTTCCCTTGAGAATGTCTATGGTGTAGTTACGCTCCTCGCCTTTCTTGTCCCCTTTCTGCACGTATTCGCGCTGTTGTATGGTTGAGATGGTCGGTGCATAAGTAGATGGTCGGCCAATACCCAGTTCCTCGAGTTTGTGTACGAGTGATGCTTCCGTATAACGCAGTGGACCCTGGCTGAAACGTTCTGTTGCCATAATCTCCCTGCGTGTGAGTGTCTCACCTTCTGTCAGAGGTGGAAGCAGGTGTGCACCCTCTTCATCGTGCATGTCTTCATCGTCAGAAGACTCACGATATACCTTGAGGAAACCGTCGAACTTGATGACTTCACCTGTAGCAATGAAGTTGAGGGTTGAGGGATTCGCATTGGGTGTTGATGGTTGGATTCTTATCTCAACCGTGGTTTTTTCTATCTCGGCATCAGCCATCTGGCTGGCAGCAGTACGTTTCCATATCAGTTCGTAGAGGCGCTTCTCCTGTGCTGTACCTTCAATCTCTGATGTGTTCATGTAGGTAGGACGGATGGCTTCGTGAGCCTCTTGTGCACCTTTCGAATTGGTATGATACTGTCGTGTCTTGCTGTATTCTTTGCCATACATGCGGATAATCTCTTCCTTGGAGGCATTTAGACATAGCTTTGACAGGTTGACAGAGTCCGTACGCATGTACGTTATGCGTCCACTTTCATAAAGGCGCTGTGCAATCATCATGGTCTGACTAACGGTGAATCCGAGTTTGCGGGCTGCCTCCTGTTGCAGTGTTGATGTGGTAAATGGTGGAGCCGGCACGCGCTTTTGTGGTTTCTTGGAAACGCTCTCTACAATGAATGAGGCGTCCTTGCAAGCCTCTAAGAACGCTGTTACCTCGTCGTGAGTCTTAAAGCGCTTGTCTAACAGTGCCTTCACTTCTGACTGTGAACCGTCTTTGTTTGTAACGGCAAAGATAGCGCTGACACTATAGTATGGCTCACTCTTGAAGTTCTGAATCTCGCGTTCACGCTCCACAATGAGACGTACTGCCACACTCTGTACACGACCTGCAGAGAGTGAGGGCTTAACCTTACGCCACAAGACCGGTGAGAGCTTGAAGCCTACCAGACGGTCGAGGACGCGTCGGGCCTGCTGCGCATTCACCAGGTTCATGTCCAGATGGCGAGGGTGTTCAATAGCTTCCTGTATAGCAGTTGGTGTTATCTCATGAAAAACAATACGACTGGTTTTCTCTTCGTCCAATCCCAATACTTCACACAAGTGCCACGAGATGGCTTCTCCCTCTCGGTCTTCATCGGATGCTAACCAAACCTTCTCGGCTTTCTTCGCATTTGCTTTCAAGTCTTTGACAAGGCGCTGCTTCTCTTCAGGGATTTCATACTCAGGTTCCAGTGATTTGACATCTACACTCATTTCGCGTTTCTTCAAGTCGCGGATATGACCATAGCTGGACATTACCTTAAAATCCTTTCCAAGAAACTTCTCGATGGTCTTCGCCTTAGCAGGAGACTCAACAATAACCAAATTCTTATACATCTCTTTCGTCTTACTTTTACATAATTGGGGTGCAAATGTAGAGAAAAGTTTTGGTTACACATTATATATATAGGAGAATTTTTGTTTTCTTAACATTTAGGCCTGACTTTACTTCTAAAAAATATTTTGGCAATCATGGCTTATTATTCCCAAGAATTATCTATCTTTGCAGTCGGAAATAGAAAATACCAATAACATAAGCTATGAACAAACGTACTTTTTTATTTGTGGCTGCGCTGGTTGTAATCGTCATCAGTGGGCATGCAAAAGTTAAGTTGCCGCATATTATTTGCGACAATATGGTTATTCAGCAACAAACAGATGCCAGACTCTGGGGATGGGCTCAGGCTGGCAAGGAGGTAAAGGTCACCACATCGTGGAATAACGAGACCGTCAAGGCAAAAGCCGACCGTACAGGCAAGTGGCTTGTGAAGGTTCATACGCCAGCAGCCTCCTATACACCCTATAGCATCACGTTTGACGATGGTGACGGCATCGTAACCATACAGAATGTGCTGGCAGGTGAAGTATGGGTATGTGCCGGACAGTCAAACATGGAGATGCCGGTGCGTGGCTTTGGGCAGTGTCCTGTAGAAGGTTTCAACCACCATGTGCTCAATGCCCAGAATCCTAATGGTGTCCGTTCGGTAAAGATTCCCAGTGTGATGTCAATGACGCCCCTTGAGGATGCCAACTGCTCTTGGCGTGAATGTACGCCGCAAAACGTCATCGACTTCTCTGCAACAGGATACTTCTTTGCCCGTCTGGTCAATCAGGCGTTGAACATCCCCATTGGACTGATTGAAGCCAACAAAGGAGGTTCGCGTGTGGAGAGCTGGCTCACAAAGGAGAACCTGCAGAAATATACCAACGACCCGACAGACTCTCTGGAGATTGTCAAGCGCTGGCCCCAATGGGACTATCATCGCTCCTTGCTTTGGGGAAATGGTACTTTTAATCCCATTCTGAACTATACGGTAAAGGGCATACTTTACTATCAGGGATGCTCAAATGTGGGTGACCCCGGTAATCAGTACAGTGACCGTCTGAAACTGTTGGTAGAACAGTGGAGAAGCCAGTTTGCGTTAGGTGAGATACCTTTCTACTTTGTACAGATAGCACCTTATCACTATGACAATATAAATGGTGATGACGGCGCACGTCTTCGTGAACAGCAGTTCCGAGCTTCACAGATGATCCCAAACAGCGGTCTGGTATGTACCAATGATGCCGTCTATCCTTACGAGACGACACAAATACATCCTGCACAGAAGCAGAAAGTTGGTGAACGTCTGGCTTTCCTGGCCCTGAATAAGACCTACGGCATGTCATCCGTTATTTGCCAGAGTCCGTCGTATAAGGAGATGACCATCAAGAATGACACTGTTTTTGTTCATTTCAACGATGAGTTTGGTGGTCTTAGCCGTTTTGAGAATATAGAAGGCTTTGAGGTGGCAGGTGCTGACCGTGTGTTCCATCCAGCCAAGGCCCAACACTTCTGGCAGCCAGGCGGTGGAAAGTGGGATGAGGCACTTATTGTCTTCTCTCCCGAGGTGAAGAACCCGGTAGCCGTTCGCTATTGTTTCCGTAATTTCCAATTAGGTAATCTGGCCAACATGGGTGGTCTGCCCCTGTTCCCCTTCCGTACAGATAATTGGTAATGGGACATCCGTTAGAGCTATTCAGGTATTGTCCTGTCTGTGGCAGTCAGCACTTTGTGATTAATAATTTTAAGAGCAAGAAGTGTGAAGACTGTGGATTTACTTATTATGCCAATCCCTGTGCTGCTACAGCAGCATTCATCCTTAACGATAGGAACGAGCTGTTGGTTGTCCGTCGTGCCAAGGAGCCTGCAAAAGGAACATTGGATCTTCCTGGAGGGTTCGTTGATATGTATGAGACGGCAGAAGAGGGCATGCGTCGTGAAATCAAGGAAGAGACCAATATGGACATTGGAGAGATGGAATATCTGTTTTCCAGTCCTAATGTCTATCAGTATAGTGGTCTGGGGGTTCACACCATGGACATGGACTATCTGATACGAGTCAGCAGCAACGTCACTGTACATGCAGATGACGATGCTGCTGAATGTATGTGGATTCCCTTACAGGATGTTCATCCAGAGGATTTTGGCTTAACAAGCATCCGCAATGCCGTAATACGTTTTCTGGACGAATATAAGGAAACAGTTATTTAACAATTTTTCTTGACATTTGTCCCTGGCGGACGATGAATGTTCCATGAGACAGGCTGTTGAGGCTTTGTCCACATGGCCGACCAGACAAGTCGTATATCTCGTAAGGTAGTGCGAAGTCAATCTCAATATGGTTAATGGCTGACGGCACATAGGTATAACCCAGTTTCTTATCCATCCATGCTATGCGTTCACGCATGTAACGTCGAACGTTTTGTACCTCTGCGGTGTAGCTGCCCCAAGTGGTAGGGTTCTGGTGTACTAGGGTGTTCATGATAGGCCAGCGCATGAAGTTCAGTTTCTGTGACTGCTGAAGCATCTGTTCCATGTTGTCGATGTAGGCTACCATGTTCTCTTCGGTCAGTCCTCCTTGACGTGCCTCATCCCATATCTCTACCAGACGGGCTTTCGATGAAGCGTCATTAACAACGATGTTATCGACGAACTGTCGCATGTTACCTGCACAACTGCCGCCGCTCCGATAGATATAGTCCGACTTGTTGCAAACGGGATAGATGCGCTGGTCGTTGTCGAAGGCAAGGTCAAAATCCCATACAGGTCCGGTATATAGCTTGTTGTCATTTCGCTCTTTATACATGTACACGCTCCAATAGGTGTCAGTGTTTCCCGACAGTTCGCCAACGAGGAAATGTCTGAGGAAGGTGTTGATGTCCAAATAGCTCTTCCACTGGTTCTCCATAGTGTTGAAATAGTTTCTGATGTAGTTGGACTGTGCATCAACTATCTCGTCATCGTCAGGTGACTTAATGGTGACCGGGTTGCCTTTGTTGGAGTTGAACCGCGACTTCTCGTTATAAGCATAGGCATCAACCTCAATGAGATAGCCACCGGTAAGCGCAGCGCCTTCAACGTCCTCAGGTGCCATCTCGGTGATGTTCACACGGTTTTTGTTCACTTCTATCTGGTCACACAACTGGTAACAACCCTTGTATTCGCCATTGAGCAGCACATCTACAGGGCTGCCGTATGGGGTATAGGGCATACCCATGTGGCGACTGATCTCGAAAGCCAATAGGTTTCGCATGAGTGTCTTGTCACCATAGTTATTGATGAGTGTCCACTTCTTAGCTTTGGCAGGTGCGTCGAGCACGTTCTGTTTCTTCTCAAACTTAATACGATAGGGTTTCTTTGGAAAATCACGCGAGGCGTTGCCACGTTCACGAGTGCCACCTACCTCAGACAACAGCTTTGTGCCATTGTCAGAGATAATGGTTATTTGCGAAGGAATGTCGGTCTCCTTATCGTAGGGAATCACGCCATTCTCGGTATGTATGCTTACTGTTGGCAGATTGGTCAGTTGGTATAGGTGGCTGTTGTCACCCTCTCCCTGATGTCCATAGAACTCCAGTTCTGCAATATTACAACGAGCATCGGATGGACCGATGTAGCGTACATAACGGAAACCGGCAGAACAATTGACGTCGGCATACGATATCTTACCGATGGTGCCACGCTCGGTGATGATGTACAAAGGCAGGGCGTCCATGAAATCCTCTCGGTTAGCACCTTCGAACACACCAAGGACAACACGTCCCTCACCCAGTCCGTCGTTACGAGGCGACCAGCCTACTTTGGTAATAATATGAGGGCTGCCCAAGTCGAGACCTGTCCACGTGTAGCTTCGTTCATAAGAAGCAAAGAATGTGTTGAGGTTGCCATCGAAAGCGTTTGCTCGTGTGTTTACTGTCGTTGACTTCTGTGATGTGCTATAATCAACGGATTCCAGTGTGCCGATAACGGTACCTGTCAGCTTTCCGTCATCAGCCATGCTTGTCAAAGAGGAAAAGACAAGTGCTGCGAAAAATACTATTCTCTTCATGCTGTATGCTAATTTATAGTTCTAATTCAAAAGGTGAAACGGGAAGACCGGTCAGACTGCGTGCGTTGGCTCGCAGAGGATTGTCTTTCCATGCGTAACGAACATATTTCGGGTGCTCGATATTCGATGAAATGGTGACTTTTGTGCCTGAGGCAGTAGCGGTGGCATTCTGGAAACGACGGTCGCTGCCTGCCAGTTCAACCTCGAAAAGCTCACCATCCTGTAATGGCAGATTGAAGGTCAGAACGACATTCGTACCTTGTATTTCTGATGACACAACCTCTGGCGAAAGAGCAACGGTCTTGCCAAATACCAGGCGGTCGAAGCATAGTCCGATGCGCTCAGCTACTTCTTTCTTGCGCAAGGGATGAATATCAACAGTTTCACCAAGGTCGATGATACATGCCATCTCTGCCCGTTGGTCATTCTTTGCAGTCAGACGTTGTTGCTCACGCAGTTGTGCCCATCCGCTGTTTTGTGGTTGTTCAGACGGTGCCATGTAGTTTGCCAGCTGTACAATGACAAAAGGCATCTGCTGGTCGTTCCATCGGTCGCGCCAGCACCCCATGAGCTTCTTCAGGTAATCGCCATAAGGTGCAGGATTTCCTGCGTTAGATTCTCCCTGATACCACACGACGCCAGACAAGGCATAAGGAGCCAAAGGATAAAGGACGGCATTATAAAGAGTGGTAGGCAGGTTCTGCAGGGAGACGTCTGCACTGGGGCATGGTGGCATTTCTGCTCCAGCATGGTGCTTCCATTGTTCACTAAGTAAGATAACATCCTGAGGCAAAGGATTCTGGCTCTGCCGGTCGTCGCCAAAAGCCAGCATGTATGGCTTTTCCTTGATAAAGTGTGCCATACCATATTTATTGATAAAGCGTACGGTGATGACATTGTCACCCTCGCGTAACATTCCCTCTGGTATGTCGTATCGACGAGGAGGATATTGGTAGTAAGTTCTTCCTATCTCCTTGCCGTTGAGGAACGTACGGTCAGCATCGAATAGTGTTCCCAGCAAGAGTCTGGCAGGCTTGCCGGCATGAGCCTTGTCAATAGTAATATGTTGACGAAGCCAGATGGTGCCAATGATGCCTCGACCGTTTTTTGCTGCCCAGTGTGTGTCATACTGATTGACGGTAGGCCAGTCGGTATCGTCATATTCCAAGGAAGAGAAGTGTTGCTGTATGCCAGGGTCGGCAATATCCAATAGCTCATTCCATCGTTGGTCTGCCAGTTGGTTTGCCCTTTGTTGCGTGCGTACATATTCATCATTCTGATAAATTTTCGTGCGTTCAATTAACAAAGGATAGTCACGCTGCAACGAGTCGGCAGAGATCCATGCCTCGATAGGAGTGCCTCCCCAGCTGTTGACAATGATACCCTGAGGTACACCTGTCTCCTGGAACATACGAATGCCAAGGAATGAGCCAACGGCAGAGAAGAGCCATGCATTCTGTTTCGTCAGTGGTTTCCAGTTGATGGAAGTCGGGCGTATGTCGTCCTGCACACCATGGGTGTTTGTTTCGTTTTGTACACGGAACAAACGGATATTGTTATTGTCAAAATGGTCGATTTCATCGACATATTGAGGATATACACGCTCAATAGTGACGTCAATGTTAGACTGCCCTGAACAGAGCCACACGTCACCCACTAACACATCGGTCAGTACCACGTCGTTGATTGTCAGCGTATAGGGTCCGCCAGCTTTCTGCTTAGGCAGGTCTATCCGCCACAAGCCATTGCTGTCGGCTGTTGTCAGGAATTTTTTCTTCCGGAAAGTGATGGTTATCTGTTCGTTAGCATCAGCTTTTCCCCATATAGGGATAGGTTTGCCTCGTTGCAAGACCATGCCTGATTGGAACAGTTGTGGTAGTGTAACCTTTGATGACATTGTCAACGGCCAGCAGAGGACTGCTAACAGTACGAAGAGGAGATAGCGGTGCTTCATGTTTTGAGAATTTAAGTTTTACGTTGCAAAAGTAGTGAAAAAAGCCGATGAAACCACAATAAAGTGTGAATTATTTGTTTGATGAAACAAAAATAAAAACTTCTGTTACATCTTAAAACATCAATTTGTACAAAAACATCTACCTTTGCAAGCAGATAATCAAAAACGACAAATATTATGAGCACTAACGAAACAAATGGCTTTTACAAACTCTCCTGGTTACAACGTATAGGGTTCGGTTCTGGTGATTTGGCACAGAACCTGATTTTCCAGACAGTGGCTTGCTACCTGATGATTTACCTTACGACGGTATTGAAATTGAATCCGGCCTTTGTCAGTGGACTGATTCTTACGGTTCGACTCATTGACTGTTTCTGGAGTCCTGTTGTAGGACGTTATATTGACAATCACAATCCTAAGTTAGGCAAATATCGTTCTTACCTCCTCTATGGTGGTATTCCCCTTACTGTTGCTGCATGTTTACTGATGCTTCCCCAGGCTGCAACCTGGTCTATGGGCATGAAGATAGCCTATGCAACAATCAGTTATACGGTGTTGAGCATGATATATTCTGTCGTCAATATACCTTATGGCTCTATCATGGCCAGTATGACTCGCGACAATGATGAGGTTCTTATCCTCACTTCTACACGAATGGTATGTGCAAACATCGGTCAGATTATTGTCCAGGCAGGTTTCCCCATCGGACTCGCTATGTGTGTTCATACGGCAATAGACTGGAATCAGGCTACGTTCATGGCAATAGGAACAATCCCTGCTTTCATCATCTTGCCTTCCCTCCCCATGTTGAAGAAGTGGTTGGGTAAGAAAGGCCTTTATTACACACTTCTTGCCATCGGTCTTGTAGGATTTGTTATTTTGTTCGTCATAGGTAAGTTCTTTGATGTTCAGAGTTGCAACACCATTGTTCAGATAGCAAAGGTGATGACAGGAGTAGGCTTGCTTGTCGGCTCATTGATGTGGGCACTTGTTCCTGAGGTTATTACCGAAGCAGAATATCGTACAGGAAACAGACCAGCAGCCACGGTAAACGCACTGGCAGGTGTTGCTTTCAAGGCAGGTTTCTCCATAGCCGGTTGGATTACTCCTTTGGTTATGGGTTGGATAGGTTTTAACTTTGCTACCGAACAGTCTGCGCTGCCAGTAGAACCAAGTGCATGGTTTACTGTAACTTGTATTTTTGCCCTTGTAGGTTTTGTTCTTCTGATGCTTTGCTTTATGGGTAGCAAGGAGAATATAACCACGACGCCAGAGAAGCCCGTCTCGTTTGGTGAGATGTGGCAAGAGTTCAAGGCAAGCAAGTGCCTTCAGCTCGTTCTTAGTATCTTTGTTGTGGTGTTCCTGGCATCCTTTATCAGCGGTCCTGTAAATGCCTATTATCCCAAACTGGCAAATTACTCGGATATTGCTCAGAACGCAATTCTTTGGTTCACCTGTATCATTCCTGCCATGCTGCTTGTGGTTGTAGGTTACCTGATTTACAAGTATCCACTTACCGATGAGAGACTTGACGAGATAAACAGGGAAATAGAAGCACGTCACAAATAATGCATATAAATCAACATAGAAACATATTTATGAACTCATCGTTTAAGTTATTAGTTATATTATCGTTAGTAGTTTTTGTATCAGAGACCGTTTCTGCGCAGAGCAGGGACGGTCTTACCCGAGCCCAATTGTCGCTGGCTGATGCATATCGTGATTATTGGTTTACTGGTGTTAGTGTCAACCAGTGGCAAGTTGAGGCCGACCAAAATGGTACTAACGAGCATGATGTGACAGGATTTGTCAGTAATGACCAGACGAAGGACTGGCCAGTGATTGCAGAGAACTTCAATTGGGTGGTAGCTGAGAACTGCATGAAGTGTGAGGTGATTCATCCCAGTGAAGGAGTCTATGACTTCACGTTGGCTGACCAGTTTGTGGATAAGGCAAAGGCAGCCGGTTTGAAGGTTCTGGGTCATTGTCTTATCTGGCATAGTCAGTGTGCGCCTTGGTTCCATTATGACAAGAATGGTCAGCTGGTGTCTGCGGAGGTATTGAAGAAACGCATGCGCGAACATATTTATACTATTGTCAACCACTTCAAGGGACGTATTGATGCCTGGGATGTGGTAAATGAGGCATTCGAGGATGACGGCTCACCACGTAAGAGCCTCTTCTATCAGATATTAGGTACAGACTATATCCCCTTGGCATTCCAGTACGCTCATGAGGCCGATCCTACCATACAATTGTACTATAACGACTACTCCATGAACAAAGCCACGAAGGTGGAGGGTGTTGCCAACTTCTTCCGTCCGCTCATACAGCAGGGTCTTCCTATTACTGCTATAGGTATGCAAGGACACATGATTTTGGAGGACAACGTGAACAACCGTTATATGAAGGAGTATGAACATTCTATCAAGACAATAACGGCATTAGGCATACCGACATTCTTCTCGGAATTAGATGTCTCAGTATTGCCGAACCCCTATGGGTTCTCTGGTGCAAATGTCAGTGACATCTTTGCTTACAGACCAGAAATGGATCCCTATAAAAAAGGCTTGCCAGCTGCTAAGCAGGCAGAGTTAGAGCAATTCTGGATTGATTTCTACAAGATGTTGCTGCCCCACCATAAAGACATACTACGTGTTAATTTCTGGTGTCTGAACGATGCCAATTCGTGGCGCAATGATTTTCCCATTAAGGGTCGTACTGACTATGCTACACTCTTTGACCGTCAGAACCGTCCCAAGCCATTTGTCCAGAAACTTATTGATTTAGTAAAATAAAGGAGCTATATGAAACCACGTTATCTTTTCCCGAGTGATTATATGGCTGACCCTTCAGCCAATGTGTTTAACGGACGACTGTATGTCTATCCTTCCCACGACTGGGATGCCGGCGAGTGTTTTGATGATGATGGCGGTCATTTCCAGATGAAAGACTACCATGTGTTGTCATGGGACGATGTTGAGAATGGTGAAGTAACCGACCATGGTGTCATTCTCGATGTGCAACAAGTGCCTTGGGCAGAAAAACAGATGTGGGACAATGATGTTTGTGAGAAAGACGGTAAGTATTACCTGATTTTCTCTGCTAAGGCTTACGATGGTGTGTTCCGTCTGGGCGTTGCCGTTGCAGACAAGCCGGAAGGTCCTTTTGTACCACAACCGAACCCTATTCGTGGCTCGTTCAGTATCGATCCTTGCGTCTTCAAAGACGATGATGGTCAAATATATTGCTATTTCGGTGGATTATGGGGTGGTCAGTTACAGTGGTGGCGTTCGCTCTATCATGGCTTTGCTGCTATTCCAGGTAAGTATGGCGATGATAATGGACTCATCGACCTTGGTCCTGCACCCGATCATAAGACTCAGCTCTTTGCCAAGCCAGATGCTCCTGCTCTGCCCAGTATGGTGGTACGTATGAGCGATGATGTCATGCAGTTTGCAGAGTCTCCACGTCCGGTTATTATACTTGACAAGAATGGTGACATACTGAAGGCAGGCGATCCTCATCGTTTCTTTGAGGCATCGTGGATGCACAAGTATAATGGCAAATACTATTTCTCCTATTCAACAGGTGACAGCCATTATCTGTGTTATGCCATTGGTGACAATCCTTACGGACCTTTCACCTATCAGGGTGTCATTCTTGATCCTGTGGTTGGCTGGACCACTCATCATAGCATCGTGCAGTATAAGGGCCAGTGGTATCTGTTCTATCACGACTGTGTTCCCTCAAATGATGTTACTCACTTGCGTTCACTGAAGGTACAGCGACTCTTCTATAATGAAGATGGTACTATTCAAAAGGTTATAAATGAATAATTACCAGACCATAGCAGACTATTATGCCCAGCATCGTGATGAAATCGTGCGTTTCGTCACGATGCGTATAGGCGACAGTGATGTTGCCCAGGACATGGTGCAGGATATTTTTGTACGTCTGTTGCGGTCGGATAAACTGATTAGTCTGACCACGTTGCCAGCCTTGACATTTACAATGGCTCGCAACATGATTGCAGACTGGTATCGTCGTCGTCGTATTATCGAGGAATATGAGCATTATATTATAGGTACAGGCGACAGTCATGAGTCGATGGAATCGCTTATTTCTGCTCATGAGCTCATGGCACGTATGGAGCATACTTTGGCTCGCTTGGCTCCAGAGTGTAGGGATGCATACCGTCTCCATATTTATGCTGGTATGCAGGTTGGCCAGATTGCGGAGCAGACGCATCTGCCTTATCGTGCTGTGGAGTATCGCATTGGCCAGGCTCGCCGTGCTGTTAGGCAAGCATTGAAGCAGGCTCTTTAGTGTTTCGTACTTTGAGGCTATGCCTCGAAAATACTCTCGCTCGACAATAAAAACAAAAACTTCGTTATTTGTTTTGTATTGTTCTCGCTTATTCGTATCTTTGCAGCGGAGGAAAAAGATAATTCTTCTTGCAGCTATAGATATGGAACAATTGTTGCATTATGTATGGAAACATAAGATGTTCCCACTAAAGGAACTGAAGACAACCGATGGCAGGAGTGTAGAGGTAATAGACCCTGGACTACACAACCGCAATGCTGGTCCCGACTTCTTCAATGCTAAGGTAAAGATAGACGGAACACTATGGGTGGGTAATGTTGAAATTCATGACAAGTCAAGCGACTGGTATCTTCATGGTCACGACCATGACTCCGCATATGACAATACCGTGCTTCATGTTGCAGGTGTCATAGATTCTGAGGTACAGACAACCAATGGCCAGTCGTTGCCGCAGTTACAGCTTGACGTGCCACATGACATTCTTCTCCATTATGAAGAATTGCAAGCGACAGACAAGTATCCCCCATGCTATAAAATCATTCCTGAACTGTCAGCACTGATGATTCATTCATGGATGGCAGCCTTGCAGACAGAACGTCTGGAGCGTAAGACGGACGACATACGTCGTCGTGCCGAGCGATGTAATGGCAGTTGGGAAGATGCCTATTTCGTGACTTTGGCACGCAATTATGGTTTTGGCATCAATGGAGAAGCCTTTGAGGACTGGGCCTATCATATCCCTCTGTCAGCCGTAGGAAAACATAGGGATGATCTTTTCCAGATAGAAGCCATATTCATGGGGCAGGCGGGATTGTTAGAACTGGAAACAATACCTGGTCAATATCAGAAAGACGCCTTGAACGAAGGCTATTTTTCCAAGTTGCGTAACGAATACCAGTACCTGGCCCATAAGTTTTCGCTGACTCCTATGAACAGCAAACAATGGCGTTTCCTCCGCTTGCGCCCACAGAACTTTCCACATATACGCATCTCGCAGTTGGCCAATCTTTATTATGAACGGAAGGCCAGTCTGTCGCGGCTCATAGAGTGCGACACCATACAAGCCCTTCAGGAGATGATGCGTACCCACGTCACTCCCTACTGGGAGACTCATTACACATTTGGTTCGGCAAGTGCATCGAATGGAAAGAACCTGTCACCCTTCTCTGTCAACTTGCTCATGATCAACACAGCCATTCCTATGCTTTTTGCCTATGGACGTCATGCGTCTAAGGAACAGTTGTGTGACCGTGCTTTCGACTTCTTGGAGCAGTTACGTGCAGAGAATAACCATATCATTCGTATGTGGAAAGAGTGTGGATTGCCAGTGAAGAATGCTGGTGATACACAGGCGCTGATACAGCTAAAGAAAGAATATTGCGACCGTAAGGACTGTCTGCGTTGTCGTTTTGGATATGAATATTTAAAGAAGAAATCATGAAGTATATTTTTGAAACACAAATGGAGGTGCGTGACTATGAGTGCGACATTGAAGGAATAGTTAATAACGCTAATTATGTGCATTACTGCGAGCACACACGTCATCTGTTTCTGCAGCAGTGTGGACTGAGCTTTGCTGACATGCATGCCAAAGGCGTTGATGCTGTTGTGGCACGTATGACCTTGCAGTATAAGATGCCTCTTCGTCCTGACGATGTGTTTTATTCTCGTTTGAACCTGAAGAAAGACGGCATCAAATATGTCTTCTATCAGGATTTATATCGTGCATCCGACGAAAAGATTTGTTTTCGTGGAAAAATAGAATTGGTATGCCTTGTAAATGGCCGTCTTGGTGTAAGTGAGGACTATGACCGTGCTTTCGCCAAATATTTGGAAGAAGAATGAACGAAGAAGAACAGTTATATGCCATTGCCTTGTCGCGCATGACAGGCTTTAATGCAGCCATGGCATTGCAGTTGTACAATACATTGGGTAGTGCTCAGGCAGTATATGAGCACCGTCATGATATTGGCGACATTGTAACTGATGCCACGCCACATCTTTGTGAGGTACTGAAGAATTGGGATGATGCCTTACATCGTGCTGCTGCAGAGATGGATTTCGTCACCAAGAAGAAAGTCAATGTGCTGACACTGCATGATGATGCTTATCCTCAGAGATTGCGTGAGTGTCCTGATGCGCCGATAGTCTTATACTATCGGGGCAGTACAGACCTGAATCAGCGATATATTGTCGATATTGTTGGTACGCGTCATTGTACGTCGTATGGTCAGGACATGGTACGACGTTTCATTACAGACTTGCGAAAGCAGTGCCCACAGGTACTTATCGTTAGTGGTCTGGCCTATGGCATCGATATTTGTGCCCACCGTTGTGCTCTTGAGCAAGGATACGATACCGTGGGTGTTCTGGCTCATGGTCTGGACCAGATTTATCCGTATCGTCATCGTGACGATGCAGCGCGGATGGTTGGTCAGGGAGGATTGTTGACAGAATATATGAGTCAGACGGAAGCCCTTCCCAACAACTTCAGGCAGCGTAACCGTATTGTGGCAGGCATTTCAGACGCTACCGTTCTTGTGGAGAGTGCCATCAAGGGCGGTGGTCTCATTACCTGTCGTATAGCACAAGAATATGGTCGTGATGTTTTTGCTTATCCAGGTGCCGTGGGCATGCCCTATTCCGAAGGCTGTAATATGGCTATCCGTACTAACATGGCAGCACTGATTACGTCTGCACAGGACTTTCTGGAAGCCATGCGATGGCAGACTGTCAGTGAGAAGCCAGAAGTGATAGAGCGCCAACTTTTCCCAGAACTTAGTGATGAGGAGCAACAGATCGTCCGTCTGCTCCAACAAACCAATGACTTGCAGCTGAATATCATCAGTGTAAAGACGAATATTCCTGTCAGTCAGCTTACAGCCATGCTTTTCCAATTAGAAATGAGTGGCGTTGTCAAACCCATGGCAGGAGGAACCTACCACCTGATGATGTAATAAAGTTATATGAAGATAGGTAATATAGAATTAGGCGAGCATCCATTGTTTTTAGCGCCAATGGAAGATGTGACAGACATCGGTTTCCGACTGCTGTGCAAGCGCTATGGTGCAGCGATGGTATATACGGAATTTGTGTCTGCCGAGGCCTTGGTGCGTAATGTGAATAGTACAGTGAAGAAGTTGACCATCAGTGACGAGGAGCGTCCAGTAGGCATACAGATATATGGTCGCGACGTGGCATCGATGGTGGAGGCTGCACGTATAGTGGAGCAGGCTCATCCTGACGTGATAGACCTGAATTTCGGCTGCCCTGTGAAGAAGGTGGCAGGTAAGGGAGCCGGTGCTGGCATGCTACAGAATGTTCCTTTGTTATTGGAGATTACACGTGAGGTGGTAAAGGCTGTCAACGTGCCCGTTACGGTGAAGACACGTCTGGGATGGAACCACGAACAACTGATTATTACCCAACTGGCAGAACAGCTACAAGACTGTGGCATACAGGCACTTACCATTCATGGACGTACGCGTAGCCAGATGTACACAGGCGATGCCGACTGGACACTCATTGGTGAGGTTAAACGTAACCCTCGCATTCATATTCCTATTATAGGCAATGGCGACATTCGTTCGCTGTCAGATGCTGATGCTGCCTTCGAACGCTATGGCGTTGATGGTGTGATGATAGGTCGTGCTACGTTTGGCTGTCCCTGGATTTTCTCTCGTCGTGAGTTGTCGTTAGACGAGAAGATAGCTGTTTTGAAGGAGCAGTTACGCATCAATGTGGAACGTATTGACGAGTATCGTGGCATTCTGCATACGCGTCGTCACTTGGCTGCCAGTCCTGTGTTCAAAGGTATTCCAGACTTTCGCCAGACACGTATTGCGATGTTACGTGCAACGAAGGTCGATGAACTGTTAGACATCATCGACCAGGCTCACGAACGCTTAAAGTCGTTAGCTTAGAACCACTGCATCAGTGAGCGCAGGTAGGCAGTTAGCTCACCTGCCATCTTCTGATGCTGCCAGATGGACGGATGCCATGATGCACCATAGTATAAATCACCATTCTGGGGTGTAAAGTCGAAGCGATACACCTGTGCGTCGCCTCCCTGATGTGCTTCCTCTACTACCTCGTCGATTGTTTTCTTGGCTATTTCCAATTCCTTTCCATTAAGCATGGAGCCACACAGGCATACAATTTTAGCTTGAGGGTTATGCTGACGAACCATTTGAACAAGTTTCTTGTAGCCCTTTTTAAACAACTTGACGTCGTAGTTGTTGGTGGAAAGGTCGTTTGTTCCTAAGTTGATGCATACCAGTTGTGGCTGATAGCGGCTGAAGTCCCAGCGTTCAGAACGGTCGTAGAGGTTGGTGTATTCATACTCTACGGTCATGACATTGTCTGGAGTGCCACTCTTAGGACCGTCGTAAGCGCGATATGCACCAATGCCAGAGCGTGCCACTACATGAGCCACAGCCCCTAAGTTCCTGGCTGTCATCTGTCCATAGGTATAGTAGTGGTTCTCAGTCTCATATTCAAAGGGGTCGGATGCCTGGTAGCTCTCATTGCCATATCCGCAGGTGATGGAGTTTCCAATAAACTCTATCCGCCTTTCTGGCAGAGCCGGTGCGTCAAGTATCTGTGCATCCTTGTCGAGCACAAAACCACGGAAGTCGGGCTTCAGCTCATATCCTTCAATGATGTACATCATACGTACCACATGTTCGCCTCGTTGCAGTGCCGTTGCAAGTGTAGCCACTGAGTCGCGCTCACCACGGAAAGCAACCTTGAAAGGCTCTGCATCGTCTATTTGAACCATGAAATATCCACTTTGGGGTTTGGCAATCATGCGCAGTGACGTACCTGTAAAGCCGGCATTGATCTGGACGCCAGGGAAGGTGAACCGTGGTTGTTTGGGATTGTCGAAACATATACGGCCTACATATTGTATGTGTGGGTCGTCAGCAGGAATGATTTTTCCTTTGATGGGCAGTGTGGTTGATGCATAACCAATGATTGCCATCAGCATGGCTATGGCTGTGAGTGTCAGTTTCTTCATAAGATAAACGTAGATGGTGTTTATTAGGTTTTTAGAATATAGTGTCGACAGTTGGATTCGGACCAACGACCCCCACCATGTCAAGGTGATACTCTAACCAACTGAGCTATGCCGACAGTGAATGATGGTGCAAAGGTACAAAAAATCATCTGTTGATGCAAGTTTTTCGAAGAAAAAATGTATCTTTGCAGGCAATTAGGAGTAAACAGATTGAATGGACGAAGTTTTTGACATCAGACAAGAGCAGGTTTCAGCATCAGAGCGTGACTTCGAGAATGCCTTGCGACCATTGAGCTTTCGCGACTTCAGTGGACAGCAGAAAGTGGTTGAGAATCTTGAAGTGTTTGTTGAGGCTGCCAAATATCGTGGTGAGCCACTTGACCATACCTTGTTACATGGTCCTCCAGGACTTGGAAAGACAACGTTGTCGAACATCATCGCCAACGAGCTGGGCGTAGGCTTTAAGATTACGTCCGGACCTGTGTTGGATAAGCCAGGCGACTTAGCTGGCATACTTACATCGTTAGAGAAGAATGATGTTCTGTTCATTGATGAGATACATCGTCTGTCGCCAGTGGTTGAGGAGTATCTGTATTCTGCCATGGAGGACTATCGTATTGACATTATGATAGACAAAGGTCCATCGGCACGCAGCATACAGATAGACCTGAATCCTTTTACGCTCGTGGGTGCCACCACGCGAAGTGGTTTGCTTACTGCTCCCTTGCGTGCACGTTTTGGCATCAATATGCACTTGCAATACTACGATCCGGAAACACTGCAGAAAATCATCAAGCGTTCTGCATCTATACTGGGTGTACCCATCACTGACGAGGCAGCCATCGAGATAGCGCGTCGTTCGCGTGGCACGCCACGTATTGCCAATGCTCTGCTGCGTCGTGTTCGCGACTTTGCTCAGGTTAGGGGCAATGGCAGC
>JAFPED010000086.1 GCA_017423565.1 Prevotella sp.
CCGTACCTCACCGGCTGTTCCTATCTATAATGCTGACGGTAGTTACAATTATGCAAATCCGTTTGAATCTGGTGATTTCGTACGTAATGGCCAAACGCCTAATGCGATTGCTGACCTGAGTGAAGTGGACGCAGAGACGAAAGTAGACAATGTGCTGGCATCTGCATTTGCTTCCTGGGAGATTGTCAAAGGACTTAAGCTGCGCGTGCAGGGATCATTGAATATCATCAACACACGTCAGGATGTGTATGGGCCTTCAACCTCTACTGCGGGATTCAATACTGACGGCTATGGTTCTATCGGTTCCAGGAGGTGGGAAAGCGATCAGGTTGAGGCCACTCTGACTTGGAATAAGAAATGGAAGAATATCCACGAGATCGAGGTGTTGGGCGGTTACACCTATCAACAGGAGAAGAGCGAGAGGGTATTGGCCGCTGCAGCGAACTTTGCCAACGAAAACCTCTCTTATCATAGCCTGCAGTCTGGCTCTCAGTTGATAACACCCGAATCTGAATTTGTCACATCAGTGCTTTATTCAGGAATCGGACGAATCAACTACTCTCTCTTGGATCGCTACCACTTGACAGCCACATTGCGTGCTGACGGTTCTTCACGTTTCGCCAAGAACAAGAAATGGGGATGGTTCCCTTCGCTTGGACTGGCCTGGAATGTGAACGAAGAGAAATGGCTGAAGGGAGTGAAGTGGCTTGAAGATCTGAAACTGCGTGCCAGCATCGGTACTGTAGGTAATCAGGAGATCGGTGACTATGTGTTCCTTTCAACCTATGCTGCCACTCATTACTATTTTGGCAGCGGCACCAAGAATACGGCTTACTATCGCTCAGGTCTCGGCAATGACGATCTGAAGTGGGAGACAACCACCTCGTATGACTTGGGATTTGACTTGTCGCTGCTGAAGGGCCGTTTGAGCTTTGTGTTTGATTTCTACCACAAGAAGACTTCCGACCTGTTGCTGTCTATCCCTGTTGAACAAACCACTGGTTTCGGTACTCAGTTGAGCAATGTAGGTAATGTAACTAACGATGGTGTTGAGTTCGCCGTCGATGCCACACTCTATCAGTCAAAGGATCTCTCCTGGACCGTCAATGCCAATATCGCTCATAATAAGAACGAAGTGACGAGCATTGGTACACAGCAGAGTGAGATCATCAATGGCAACCAGACCATCATCAGGGTAGGTGAGTCGTTAGGAACTTACTACGGATGGGTATTCGATGGCGTAGTTCAGAAAGGTGACGACTTGAGCAAGGTTCCATCGCCTTCGACGAAGAAGAACGTGGAATATGGTGATGCCAAGTATGTCGACCAGAATGGCGATGGCGAGATAGATCAGGAGAACGACCGTGTGGTCCTGGGTTCTTCACAGCCAAAGTTTACCTATGGATTTGCTTCGCAGTTGCGCTACAAAGACTGGGATCTGAGTTTCAACTTCCAGGGTTCTTACGGGAACAAGCTCTACAATCAGTTAGAGCAAGCACTGGAGTCGCCCAATGCCAGCTATAATGCATCAGCCAAATTGATTGATCGCTGGTCGGAGTCGAACCCAAGCACCACCACCCCCAAAGCCTTTGCACTCAACCTCTATAATGCTTATCTTGACAGCCGCTTCATTGAGGATGCCAGTTATCTAAGACTGAAGAATATCCAGTTGGGCTATAATTTCAAGCCTAAGTTCAGTAATGGCACAAAGTTGGGCATTTATCTTTATGCTTCAGCACAGAACTTGCTGACAATCACTAATTATAGTGGTTATGATCCGGAATATTCAGGTTATGTTGATCGTGGCACCTATCCTGCCGCACGCACATTTACCTTCGGTGTTAAATTTTCGTATTAATTTTAGAGAGGAAACAGTATGAAAAAGATTCAGATATATC
>JAFPED010000087.1 GCA_017423565.1 Prevotella sp.
GATGTTGCTCATTAGGGCAACGGTAGTTACTATTGTCAGTGTCGAGGGTGAGGGGCTTCAACCTGTTTTCATGGCTGGCGACCGTGTTATGGTCAATCGATGGAGCTATGGCTTGCGCGTAGGTGGCAATCGTTTCATTAGCTATAGCCGTCTGTGGCGTGACGAAGTACAACGAGGTGACATCGTGGCTGTCAATGACCCACAGGACACGCTGCAAACCGATATTGCCGGCCGGCCTGTTCTGTTGTTGCGTTGTCGTCATTTGCCTGGTGAGAGTGTTAACTTAGGCGATGGCAACCTTCAGGTGCCAGGCCGATTGACCTGTGCCGACCAGGACTACTACCTCATGGAGCCTGTTGGCCGTGAGGGTGAAGGACTTCTTGTCATTCCTGAAGACCACATCATTGGTCGGGCATTCCTTATCGTCTATAGTCACGAACCTGGCCAGTCGTTGTGGGATGGTTGGCGTACCGATCGTTTCTTCGCTTATTTCCAATGAACAAAGAGTCAAGGCTTCAGCTTCTTACCACTACTTACTTCGGTCCTGTTGCATGGTATCAGCAGTTGTATCGTGCTGACCGTGTAGTATTGGAGGCCTGCGAGACATTCACGAAACAGACCTACAGAAACCGTTGCGTCATAGCAACGGCTAACGGACTACAGACATTGACCGTTCCTGTGGAGCATGGGGGGAGCCGATTGATTCGTGATGTGCGCATTAGTCCTCATGGCTCGTGGCGACGCGTCCATTGGAATGCACTGCAGTCTGCCTATAGTGAGAGTCCGTTCTTCGAGTTCTATGAAGACGACGTGCGTCCATTCTTTCAAGAGGACTACGAACGACTCTTCGATTTCAATCTTGCCATCATAAAAAAGATGTGTGAGTTGCTCGACATTCATCCTTTGATAGAGGAAAGCAAAGAGTGGAGAGAAGAGAGCAACCTGTCTTCTCCAGTTTCCGACTTCAAACCCTATTACCAAGTATTTGCCTCACGACATGGCTTCCAGCCCAACCTCAGCATACTCGACCTGCTGTTCAATATGGGACCGGAAGGTATCTTCTATTTATAAATAATGTGTGTGCGGTCAAATAATAAGCGTCTTCAGACTTTCCGGTTTGAACAACTGTAGTGCCAGCTGCTGTATCTGGGTAGCGCTGACAGCATCAATCTGCTGGAAAAGCTGGCTGATGTGGTGCTCACGATGCTCATGCAGGAATGTTCTGGCAACGTCGAGTGCCAATTGTTCATGGTTATCAGAGGCAATAGCCATTTGACCCTTCAGCTGACGTTTGGCAGCTGCCAGCTGTCGCTCACTCAGGGGATGGTCCATCATACGGTTCAGTTCTTTCTGTACCAGACGCTGACACTGCTTCACGTCGTGATGGTCACAACCGAAATAGACAGCCCACAAACCTGTATCGGAATAGGTGGTCATGTTGCTTTCCACCGTATAAACCAAGCCCCGACGTTCGCGAAGTGAAAGATTCAGTCGTGCGTTCATGCCCGGTCCTCCTAATATGTTATTCAGCAGGAAGAGTGTGATACGGCGTTCGTCGTCAGCGGCAAAGGTCTTGGTACCTATCATCACGTGTGCCTGATGGTGCTTCTTTGGTGCAGCATGTTGCGTGTTGAATGTAACGTTTCCTTCCGGTCTGCTAACGAAAGCATCTGGAAACTCGATGCTCTGAATACTGGATGTCAGGCTTTTCACCAGTCGCTCAAACTCTACGTCGCCATAGGCAAAGAAGATGGTATTGTCTGGACGATAGTGCCGTCGTGCAAAACGCTGTGCATCAGCTGACGTAAACGACCGTACACGCTGGCTGTTGCCAAGAATGCTGTGACCAAGAGGACTTCCGTCAAACAGCAGGTTCTCAAACTCATCGAAAATCAATTCTGCCGGTGAGTCGTTATAACTCTCTATCTCATCGCAGATCACCTCTTTCTCTGTTTCTATCTCTGCCTCCGGGTAAGTACTGTTAAACACAATGTCAGACAATAGCGAGATGGCCTTGCCCACATGTTCGTGTAACACTGCAGCATGGTAAATGGTATGTTCCTTGGTGGTAAAGGCATTCAGGTCACCACCCACCCGCTCCAGCTCGTTGAGTATCTGGAACGCACTGCGTTTGGTGGTTCCTTTGAAGGTGGTATGCTCCACAAAATGTGCCAGTCCTTCCTCCTCAGGCAACTCATGGCGCGTGCCGGCAGCTATAGCATAGCCGCAATACACCACTTGCTGACCTGCTGCGGGCATGTGTATGATTCTCATCCCATTAGGGAGTGTAGTCGTATTGTATTTCATATTTTGACGACAAAGGTAGTAAAAAGTTGAGAGTTTAGGGTGGAGAGTTAAGAGTTTTTTGTATCTTTGCAAACAAAATTCATGAATTATGCGCAAAGTAATAGGAATCGGTGAAACCGTTCTCGACATTATCTTCCGTAACGAAGAACCCGTAGGAGCTATACCTGGTGGCTCCACGTTCAATGCGATGATATCATTAGGCCGTTCTGGCATTCAGGCAACGTTTATCAGTGAGACAGGCAATGACCGCGTGGGACGTAAGATACTCAACTTCTTAGAAGAGAACCATGTTGATTCGTCTAACGTCAATGTCTATCCGGAGTCCAAGTCGCCGCTGTCGTTGGCGTTTCTTAACGACAACAACGATGCAGAGTACCTGTTTTATAAAGACCATCCCAAAGACCGACTTGACTTCTCGTATCCGGAAGTAAACGAGGACGACGTTGTAGTGTTTGGAAGTTATTATGCACTGAACCCGGTTATACGGCCACAGGTGCTGGGTTTCCTTCAGTATGCTCACCAGCGGGGTGCTATTTTGTACTACGATGTCAACTTCAGGGCTTCCCATCAGCACGAAGTAATGAAGCTGACTGCCAACTTCCTGGAGAATCTTGAGCTGGCCGATGTGGTACGTGGCAGTCATGAGGACTTCGACGTGATGTTCCATTCGAAGGATGCCGACATGGTTTATCGTTCACAGATTTCATTCTATTGCAAGAAGTTCATATATACGCAGGGCCGTCTGCCACTGGTACTACGTGCCGAAGACGGATTTAGGAAAGAGTATCCCGTTTCTGCCATCGACGTGGTAAGCACCATAGGAGCCGGCGATAACTTCAATGCCGGTTTTGTCTATGGCATCATCAAGCATGGCATCACGCGAGCAATGGTGACTGACGGACTGACCGAAGCACAGTGGGACCAGCTCATCGGTTGTGCCCAGGCTTTCTCTTCCGACTGTTGTAAGAGCATCAACAACTATGTTTCTACGGAGTTTGGCGACAAGATGAAATTATAAAGATTGGAACTAATCTAAACACAAATTCATTATGTTGGAAATTACAAATAAGATTTATTATGTAGGCGTGAACGACCGCAACAAAAACCTCTTTGAGGGTTTGTGGCCTCTGCCCAATGGTGTTAGTTATAACTCGTATCTGATTGACGACGAAAAGGTGTGCCTCATTGATACCGTTGAGGTTGATTTCTTTACTCAGTTCATTGAACACATACATGAAGTCATTGGCGATCGTCCCATCGACTACCTGGTCATTAACCACATGGAGCCTGACCATAGCGGGTCGATAGCACTCATCAAGAAGTATTATCCGGAAATCAAGATTGTAGGAAACAAAAAGACGTTCCAGATGATGGAAGGCTTCTACAACATCACCGACGGACAAGTAGAGGTCAAGAATGGCGACACCATCGAGTTAGGTCATCATACGCTGAGCTTCGTTCTCGTTCCTATGGTACACTGGCCAGAGACCATGGTGACACTCGACACCTCCTGTGACGTGCTTTTCTCCGGCGATGCTTTCGGATGCTTCGGTGCACTCAATGGCGGTATTGTAGATAGTCAGATTAACTGCGACACGTTCTGGCTGGAAATGGTTCGTTACTATTCGAACATCGTAGGTAAGTATGGCACTCCTGTGCAGAATGCACTCAAGAAACTGGCAGGTGTGAAGATTGACTATATCTGTGCTACCCACGGACCAGTTTGGCACGAATACATCAATAAGGTAATAGGCATCTACGACCAGCTGTCAAAGTACGAGACAGAGCCTGGCTTGGTCATTTGCTACGGTACCATGTATGGCAATACCGAACGTGCTGCCGAAGTAATTGCCCGTGCTGCATCGGAGGCTGGCGTAAAGAATATCGTGATGTACAATGTATCAAAGACGCATCACTCATACATCATCCGCGACGTCTTCCGCTATCGTGGACTCATCGTTGGTGCTCCTACGTACAACACAGCCCTTTATCACGAGATGGATGTGCTGCTCTCTGAGTTAGCAGGCAAGGACATCAAGAACCACTTGTTAGGATGGTTCGGCTCTTATGGATGGGCATCGAAAGCCGTGAGCGAGATTGCCCGGTGGAACGAGGAGAAGCTACACTACGAGGCCGTTGGTGAGCCCGTAGAAATCAAACAGAGTCTGACAGCCGAGACCACCGCACAGTGCGAAGCCTTAGGACGTGCTATGGCAGAACGGCTATTAAGTCTGTAAGCGTGTCAGCCACCTTAATATAGTCCTGCCAATGGCCTCGTATGACACCTTTTGCCTGCAGGTCATCAAGCATGGCTATAAGTGAATTCCAAAAACCCTTCATATTATAAAGTATGAGGGGTTTTTGGTGATACCCTATTGTTGCCGAAGCTGCAATGGTAAATACTTCATCAAGGGTTCCCAAGCCTCCTGGCAGAGCAACGAACACGTCGCTCTGGTCTTCCATGAGCTGCTTGCGGTCGCTCAGGTTGTCACAAGCTATCTCTACATCTACATACTGACTGATGCGTCCTCGTTTCTCAATAATGGTTGGCACCACACCGATGGTGTGACCTCCACTCTCTTTTGTTGACTTGGCTACACACTCCATCAGTCCCATGTTTACTCCACCATAAACGATGGAATGGCCATTTCTTGCGGCCCACTCGCCTAATTCCTTCGTCAGCTCGAAGTATTCCGAGTCCAGTTGCTCGTTAGCAGAACAAAAAATACATACTTTCATATGTGCAAAGATACGAAAAAAACTCAACTCTTAACACTAAACTCTCAACTTTTTTGTACCTTTGCAGCCGAATGAAGACAATATACCTGCAGCAAGACCAGTGGGAACCTACACCCTGTGTAGCTACTATTGGTACATTCGATGGCGTACACCAAGGCCATCGCTTTGTTATCAGCTGTCTGAAACAGGAGGCAGAACGGCTGCAGCTACCTTCCTGCGTCATCACCTTCGACCGCCATCCCAAGAGTGCTCCAGGGCATCTGCTTACTACACTTGACGAGAAGCTGATGTTACTCTCGCAGACAGACATTGACCTGTGTGTCGTGCTGCCATTCCATCAGGAGATGGCTGCTCTTTCTGCCTACGACTTTATGCAAGAGGTACTGAAACAGCAGCTGAGCGTTCGCATGCTCCTTGTAGGCTACGATAACCACTTTGGCCACCGTACGCCAGGCAAGACAGAGCATTTCGCCGATTATCAACGCTATGGACAACAATTAGGCATTGACGTGCAGCAGTTGCCTTCCGCACCGTCGCACGATGGTAAAACGGTTAACTCGTCAGTCATCCGACAGCTACTCTCAGAGGGTCGCATAGAAGAAGCAAACGATGCTTTGGGTTTCCCCTATAGCATCATAGGAACAGTAGTCAGCGGTGAGCATATCGGAACCCATCTGGGATTTCCTACTGCCAACCTGCAGCCGAACGACCCCTTGAAGCTTATACCTGCAAACGGAGTATATGCGGTCAAGGTACGCTTAGAGAGTTCTCTGGAGCAGAAACATGCAATGGCTAATATTGGGCGGCGACCTACCTTTGACGGTTCATGCACTACGCTGGAGACTCATATCCTGCGTCACGAAGGTGAGCTCTACGGTCAACAGATTGCTGTCAGCTTCATCCATCGTCTTCGCGACGAGCAACGATTCGAAACACCAGAAGCATTGGCTGAACAGCTGCAACGGGATGCACAGACAGCCGAAGAGCTTTTAACTAACGACATAGACGAATGAGACACATCAGAACCATACTCGAAGTATTACTGTATGTCATGGTATTCCTGACTATACAGCTGTTCGTCACCTATTTGGTAGGGGGCATTCAACTTTATATAGACGACGTCAGCCTGCACGACATAGCAGCAAGGGCTGCTAACGGCACGATGATGCCCGATGCCACAGGCATGATAATCATTTCCGTTGTCAGCAGCGTCCTGACGCTGTTGCTGTTCCTATTGCTGCATTGGACACCAGCAACACGTGACTATCTGCTTACCCGTCCCTGGACTGCCATGGCATGGGTCGTCATACTGGCTTTAGGCACCATCATTCCCTCAACATGGCTGTCGGAACAGATACCTTATGACATGCCGGCAGAGATGGAAGCCTTGCTGGCTGACATGATGCGCAATCGTTGGGGATATCTGGCTATCGGCATACTGGCTCCATTAGCCGAGGAGGCAGTCTTTCGTGGTGCTGTGCTACGCGTATTGCTTCGTCTGTTTGACAAGAAATGGCACTGGATAGCCATTGCCATATCTGCCATTCTGTTCGGTTTGGTACATGGCAATGTGCAGCAGTTCGTACATGCCACGCTCATTGGCCTCATCCTGGGCTGGATGTATTACCGCACTGATAGCATCCTGCCTGGCGTGCTGTTCCACTGGGTCAACAATTCTGCTGCTTACGTTATCAGCAATCTGATACCTAATGCAGAACAGGCTCGCCTCATCGATATCTTTGGAGGCGAGCAACGTTCCGTCTGGCTGGCACTGCTCTTCTCGCTGTGCCTTATGCTACCAGCTCTTTTCCAACTGTTCCTTAGGCTGAAGAAGAAGGATTAGTCATAATAAGTAATGGTACGCGTCTGGGTGGTGCTTCCCAGTTTGCGTTTTGTCCAGTTACCGTGAGCGTCACGTTCCAGAATGGTAACATGATCCACTGATGGCGGTGTTACCTCACCCGTCTCTTCATCTTCTATAGCATCCATACCGGTGTATTGGGTAGTGATGCTGACCAGTTCGCCATTGCCGTTGTAGTTAAACGTGCTGATGGAGCCACCGTCATAGTATTCGGCATCGACAATCTCGCTTATTTGTCCAGAGGCATTATATTTATAAGAAACGTATAAGTCCTCGTAAGGGTCGGTCTTACCCTTGACGATACGGTCTTGGCTGTCACGGCTGATACCACCGGCGAAGAACGTACTGACGCTGTTGCCGTCTAACTTGGTCCAATGGCCATTCTTGTCAAAGGTGCGACGTATCTTGAAGTCACTCGACCTAAAGGTACACTCCTTTACCGGACCAACCAGTTCGAAGGCTGCCAGGTCGCCCTTTGCCACGTCGGGCTCAGCAGTTTCTTCCTCTATAGCAGCCACCTCTTCGCCTTCTTCTTCAGCGGGAGCAGCCGCTGTGGCCTGCTCAGTTTCATCATATCCTTCAGCAGTGAAGAGCGGCTTGCCTTCTTCTGTCAGGTACGACTCTATCTCGTTTAGTGGAATGACGCATTCACCAAGGAAGTGACTGCCAACAGGCCATTGCAGCTTAACACCTTCCGCACAGGGTGATACGTAATATCCATCTCCAAGGAATACCTCAAAGCCCTCCTCTGTCGAATAGTGATTTTCTGCCAGTGCCTTCAGATTCTCCTCTGCAATGAAAATCATCTCCGACTGTTCCATCACGTGACCGTCCTCCTTACGTACTACGACATTATACTCTTTAGGTCCGCCATTGCCATAGACACCGTCAGCAACATGGAACACCACACATTCCTTGTTCTGATACTCATGTTCTATCAGCAAGTCAAACTGCACGTAGCCAAATTCATCTGTCTTGGCACTTTCCTTGAACAGCTCCACGCAGTTGTCGGCCACCTGTTGCAGCGTTTCACCAATGGGCTCACCCAGTGCCTCAACCATTTTCGACTTGCTGATAATCTGGCGAATAGCACCTTCTATCTTTGGGTGGTCACCTTGTGGTATGTCTATTTTTATGCTGATGCCTAACGGCAAGCCTTGTGGACTGGTTGCTTCATCGGTCAGTTCATAGCTTTGGAAGACAATGGGGTCTGACTTCTTCAACAACTTGGGTACGAAGATCCATGCCAGAATGACCATAATAACTGTTAGAAAGAAAGCTACTATAGCACAGCCACAGCCGATGCCAACGGTTTTTTTGTTGTTCTTAATCCATTCCATGTTACTTCTGATTATAGTTTTACGCCACAAAGATAGTGAAAAACATTTATAATTATCACATTAACAACAAAAAAAGGGACTTTTCCTGTATAGCATATTACATGAAGCGGCCACCTTCGACTCTCGAAGATGGCCGTACTTCTGCGTTAGTATGTTATGAAAAATTTGAGAGAATTGAAACTTCACAGTTTCGTTGTGTTTTACTAAACATGATTATTTATAGAGAAAGCATAGAAATGTTCTATTGTTTTGGGGACGTCAGTCCTTAGGTATCACCTCATTGGCTTTTGTGCTGTCAACAGGCATGTCGCTGATGTTCTCTGCCTGTATGGGGGTAACCGTTATAGAGTCTACCTGCTGCTTGAATCTTTCTGCGTAGCCGGCAGGAGAGTCATTCCAACTGGCATCCCAAGGCTTTTGCGCAGCATTACCCAACGTCAGGAAGATGGCTATCACAGCAGCAGACTTGAAGAGTGGCATCAGACGCTGATTCAGCGTTATCACACGTGCCTTAACCACCGTGGGTGCTTGCTTGCCGTCGTGTGCCGTCTCCTTTATCAGATCCAGCATGCGAGCATCAAAGTCATCGCCCAGCATAC
>JAFPED010000088.1 GCA_017423565.1 Prevotella sp.
GAGGCTAAGATGGAGACCATGCGTAATCTCATAATTATTTAACGATGTATAGCAACAAAGAGAATGTCAATATCCTTACGGCCCTGCTCGTAAAACACGGTGTACGCCATGCTGTCGTCTGTCCTGGAAGCCGTAATGCTCCTATCGTACATAACTTCAACCAGTGTCCAGACATCAAGTGCCATCCTGTTACCGACGAGCGTTCAGCTGGGTTCTACGCTCTGGGAATGGCATTACACGAAAAGCAGGAGTCGCGTGTTTGCATTTGCGTGACCAGCGGCACAGCCTTGCTCAACCTACTGCCAGCAGTAGCCGAAGCATTTTATCAACAACTTCCTCTTATTGTCATTTCGGCTGACAGGCCCCAGCAATGGATTGGTCAACTCGACGGACAGACACTGCCTCAGCCTGATGCCTTAGGACGATTTGTCCAAAAGGCCGTTTCCTTACCAGAACCTCATGATGACGAAGAACGCTGGTACTGCAATCGGCTTGTCAACGAAGCACTTTTGGTATCTCACGCGCCCGTACATATTAATATACCTATAAGTGAACCGTTGTTTGATTTCTCCATGCCGTCACTTCCCGATGAAAGATGCATATCGCTATTACCAGCCCAGATGTCTGACCGTACACTCAGCCATGTCTGCCGAATGTTCATGCATTCACAACGACCTTTGCTAATTGCCGGTCAACCCATGAATGCCAACTACGACGAGGCAGTAAAGATCATTGAGAATGACGAGCGTTACATCCCCGACTTTGTCTTATATACAGGAGGCTCCATCGTTAGCAAAAGACTAAAGCATTTCTTGCGTAAGGCAAAGGAGACATGGTTGGTCAGCACCGATGGTGACGTTCATGACACCTTTATGAACGTCACCCATGTCCTGCAAGGCGATGGTGACGTCGTTGCAGACCAGATACGTTTTCTTCTTGAGCAGCAGCCCCACCCCTTCGTTCAGCTATGGGAGGACCTGTTAGCACGCATACGCCGTCATGCAGACAATTTTGTTGCCGACTACTCACAAACGGCTACGGTGCAGTATTTTGAGAAGCAACTGCCACCTGCCAAGTCTCTTGTGCATTACGCCAACAGCACAGCCATTCGCCTGGCAAACATCTTTGCACGCCATGCCATATACTGCAACCGTGGTGTCAACGGCATCGAAGGCTCACTCTCTACTGCTGCAGGCATGTCAGTAGTGACCACCGACCAAGTCTTCTGCGTTATTGGCGACCTGAGTTTCTTCTACGATCAGAATGCATTGTGGAACCAGAATCTTCGTGGCAACCTGAGAATCCTTCTCCTGAACAACGGACGAGGCGGCATCTTCAATATGCTGCACGGTCTGGAACAGAGTGCTGCTCGCGACCGTTTAGTGGCAGCCGAGCATCACACGTCTGCAGAGGGCATCTGTCAGCAGAATGCCGTCGGCTATCGTCGCGCTTCCAACATGCAACAAATGCATCAGGGCATCGACTGGCTGCTCACAGAACCGTGCGACCGTCCGTTACTGCTCGAGGTCATTACCGATGCAGAAACAGATGCCGACGTCTATAAACTTTATTATAGGAGTTTATAAAGTCCTCTCTCCATCGAAGAGGATGGAGAGAAAAACTTTTTTAGTATTTAAAACTTGATCCGCCGAGGAACTCACGCATGATGCTGGTAGGTGGTATTTCCTTGTCGCTGATGGGGATGAAATAGTGGAGGAACTTCAGCAGCCTGTGTGCCTCACTATACTCTGGACAGTTCTTGGGTACCGAGGCTAATATGATCTCTGCATGTGTTCGCAATACAGCAAACTCAATGTTCAACGCTGAATTGAACATCACATCAGCCGACTCCTGGAACGGGAATATCCATTTGTCCTCTGCCTCACACACATTCTTCCATTGGCTAATAGTCTCCTGTGCCGTGTATGCTCCTTTGTTATAGTCACGGATGATACGGCGTAACAGTCTGTTGTCGCGAACGGGAATCCAGTTATGGTCGTCCAAGGAGATACTGGTAAGAGCCGAGATATAAATCTTGAACTTTGCTGCATCAGGTATCTTCTTTGTCAGCAACGGGTTCAGCGCATGAATGCCCTCAATGATGAGCACGCTGTCATTGGAGAGTTTCAGTTTCTTCCCATTCCATTCCCTCTTGCCCGTCACGAAGTTGTATTCTGGTATCTCCACTCGTTCGCCCTGCATCAGCCTAAGCAGATGATCCTCGAGGAGAGTGTATTCCACTGTTTCTATGTTGTCGAAGTCATAGTCTCCATTTGGCAGTTTGGGGGTGTCAAGCCGGTTGACAAAGTAATCATCAGTAGAGAAAGACATCGGGCGCAGACCGCAAGCAAGAAGCTGAACACTCAAACGCTTGCAGAACGTTGTTTTTCCCGAGCTGCTCGGTCCTGTTATCAGGACTATTCGGACGGGGTCTTTCTCGCGGTTAAAACGTCGTTCTATCTCCTCTGCTATCTGTACTATCTTCTTCTCTTGCAACGCCTCGCTTACCTGTATCAGTTCCGACGCATGGCCTTTTAATATGGCTTTATTGACGTCGCCCGCATTGGACAGCCTCATGATGATGTCCCAACGTGTCTTTTCTGCAAACATGCTATACGTCTTTGGCATGTCAACCTTTTCGGCCAGGATGGAAGGATTGTTCCAGTCGGGCACTCGCAACAACATACCATCATGGTATGGCTCCAGTGCCCACACGCTCAGATAACCAGCTGAAGGCACCAACGGTCCGTAGTAGTAGTCGGCCGTATCACCTAACATATAGTAGTCACTATATACCTGTCCACTGGTTTCCAACAGCTTAACCTTGTCTGTCAGACCTCTTTCGGCAAACACCCTAACGGCTTCCTCGGTGGTTGCTTCGTTCCTTCTGAATGGCATGTCCAGTCTGATAATCTCTTGCATACGCTCCCTTATCCGGTCAACATCACCCTCGCGCAGGGGCTCAGTATTCTTCTTCCTGAAGTTACAATAATAGCCTCGCTCTATAGTATGCTCGATGAAAAGTTTTGAACCAGGGAACAGGTCCTGGGTCGCCTTATAGAGCACGAAGCAAAGCGAACGTACATAGACACGGTGTCCACTGCCTTCACGTGCATCCATAAACTCAACATCGCGGTTTTGATAGAGCCTGAACTTCAGACCCTGTGATGCGTTATTCACTTTGGCAGAAACCACAGGATATGGCAGTTTTATGTCTTCAGCAAATTCCTGATAGACTTCCAACAGCGATGTTCCCTCTGGGAAACTCTTCGTCACATTATTATTCTTACAGCGGATTTGGAGCATACTATTTAAGATTAAAGATTAAACATTAAAGATTAAAAATTGAACATTAATGATGTGCAAAGATACTAATAATCAGAGAGAATGCAAAAAAATTCCTGATTATTTTCTCAAATTACCGACATCAACACCACTGGACTTATAAAAAAAGAGAAGACCTCAACCGCCTCGGTCAAGGTCTTCCACGTTATCACCAAATAATCTTAAACCTAAAAATACTTTTTACTATTGACTGGCACGCTTGCCAAATAAAAAAACACTATGTTAACCTAAATCACTATGATGTATGAAATAATGTCTAATGTCTGGGAGGACGATGTCCGTGGTGTCCTCGGTGCCCACGTCCTTCCGGACGGTCTTTCTTCTCTGCCTGATACTTGGCATACTGCTCTTCAGTCATTATACCCTTCAGCTCTGCCTCGTATGCTTCCATTGCCGAACGCTGTTCCATTCCGAATTTCTTGTTTAGGGCAAGCAGCTTCTCGGCCTGACTGTCATTCATGTCGTATTTCTTGACCATTCGTTCGGTGCGATGCTTCACCATCTTTTCAGGGTCTTGATTGCCACAACAATCCTGAGCCATCATTGTTGTACTAAATGCTATTGCGGCTATCACCGCCATCATTATCCTTTTCATATCTTTTCCTTTCGTTTTTAAATTGTGTTTAAAAGATGTTTGCTTAAGTTGTACAACTATCATTTTGACGCTAACAAGAAGATAAAGTTTAATTGAAAACAAAAAAAAGATGGTTTTATTCAACGAAATGACATTTTTTTACTATTTTTGCAACAAATTTGTAAGCGAATGAAATACATACTGCCTGTTCTCCTGTCGCTGCTAATGATACTTAGCGTCTCCTGCTCGTCATGTTCCAAAGGCGAGAAGGGGGATGCCACCGACACCTTACAGATGTTGACCACACAGATTCAGCAGTGCTCTCGGCTATATACAGCAGAATACCAGGTACACAAAATCGTCACCCATGACGACGTTCTCCGGCTGCAAGGCCAACTCACTGGTGAGGACTACGACGTCAGTCTGCCCATGTTAGGCGACCGCAAGATAGCCATCCCCATGGATGCCACGTTGAAGGCTTATATTGACTTTACCGGTTTCAATGCAGACAATGTGGAGCGTAGGGGCAAGAAAATCAGTATCACCCTACCCGACCCAAAGGTGATGCTGACGAGTTCGAAGATTGACCATGCCAATATAAAGAAATATGTGTCGCTGTTGCGTTTCGACTTTACTGACGCTGAGCTGTCGTCGTACGAGCAACAGGGGCGCGAAGCTATCATTGCCACCATCCCCGACATGGGCATTGTTGAGTCAGCGCGTGAGAATGCTGCGCGCCTTCTCATTCCTATGATTTGCCAATTAGGTTATCAAGAAAGCGACATCACCATCACGTTCCGTCAGGACTTCGATGCCAGTCATGTGGAAATAGTAAGGAATAAGGAATAAGATGAAACAGGAATATAGGAAATATCTGATAGGTGGGATTGTTGCCGCAGTTGCTATCATTGTTGTAGTGACTTTAGTGGGGGTGGTGAGGTGTAGCAGCCGGAACAGCATGCATCTTGTGACGGACGACCGTATCGACGTGACCCCCCAGCAGATACGTTCCATACGTGAGATTGGTGAATGGGAATTCCTGTCCGTCACCGATGAGGAGATGGTTGACACCCTGCGCCGTGGCATCTTCTTCGACGACCAACTGGTACGTATCTACTATGGCACTTTACGCCTGGGCATTGACATGCAGCAGTTGCGCGACGATGCCTTCACCAGCAGTGGCGACACGCTTATAGTGACTTTGCCTCCCATAGGGTTGTTAGACGACAACTTCATCGACGAGGCACGAACACGGTCTTTCATCTCTACCGGCAGTTGGAGCGAACAGACACGCGAGGAACTCTATCAGCGTGCGCATGACAGAATGTTGAAACGGAGTCTCAACCTACAGAATATCCGTCGCGCGGAAGAAAATGCCGACATTCAAATAAAGAACATGCTCCGTTCTATGGGTTTTGAACACGTAATCATAAAATATGGACAGACTTAACGATATCTTATCACTTATAAGCGACTTCTTGTGGGGGTGGCCCATGATTATCCTGCTGTTAGGTACCCATCTGTACCTGACCATACGACTCCGTTTTCCCCAACTACGGATATTTACCGCCATACGCCTTTCGGTAAAGAAAGACACCGATGGCCATGGTGACGTGTCGCAGTTTGCATCACTGGCTACTGCCCTGGCAGCAACCATTGGCACGGGTAACATTATCGGTGTGGCAACAGCCATCGCTTTGGGAGGACCTGGAGCTGTCTTATGGTGCTGGCTGACAGGTGTGTTCGGCATAGCCACCAAGTATGCCGAAGGACTGTTAGCCATCAAGTATCGTGTAAAAACTGCCGATGGCAGAATGTTAGGCGGTCCGATGTATGCTTTGGAACGTGGCTTAGGGTGGAAATGGCTGGCCGTTGTTTTTGCCTTCTTCACTGCATGTGCCTCGTTCGGCATTGGCAATACCGTACAGGCAAATGCCATTGCGGTGTTGGCCAACGAGTCATACGGTATCTCACCTTACTTCACAGGAGCAGTCGTTTCCACGCTGACTGCAGCCGTGGTCTTGGGAGGCGTCAAGAGCATCGCCCGTGTATGCTCCATGTTAGTACCTTTCATGGCTATCTTCTATGTCATTGGCTGTATCATCATCCTTGGCATCAACTGGAATTTCCTCTGGCCCGCACTCAAACTCATCGTTGTATCGGCTTTCTCACCTGAGGCAGCAGGAGGTGGATTCGTTGGGTCAACGGTCATGCTGGCTGCTCGTTTCGGTATAGCACGCGGACTGTTCTCTAATGAGTCAGGACTGGGTTCTGCACCCATCGTGGCAGCAGCTGCCAAGACGCGTAACCCTGTTCGCCAGGCACTTGTATCGTCGAGTGGCACTTTCTGGGACACGGTAGTCATTTGTGCCATCACAGGTCTGGTCATCGTCAGCAGTGTGCTGGCTTATAGTGACATCGATTTCTCCAATGGTGCCGTACTCACTAAGGCTGCCTTCTCCAAGATTCCATATTTAGGTACACCCCTGCTGTCCTTCGGTCTGCTGACATTTGCCTTCTCTACCATTCTTGGCTGGTGCTACTATGGTGAACGGGCTGTAGAGTACCTCGGGGGCATGCGTTGGGTCAAGGTCTTCCGTGTGTTTTATATCATTGCCATTTTTGTGGGAAGCGTCATCAACTTGAGTCTTGTCTGGAGCTTTGCCGACTGCGCCAATGCCCTCATGGCCATACCAAACCTGATATCCCTGCTCTTCCTCAGTGGTATCATCGTACACGAGACACGTAAATATCTCTGGCGCGACCGTCTTGACGATTACGATGACAGTAGTGAATAACAGTAGCGCGACATATGGCACTCTTGGGCAGGTATTTCTTTCCATTTTTTATTTTGATGAAGCATGTAAAGTCGTATCGCCACAAAGAGTGCCATTTTCTTATAGTCGGTTCTTCTCAGCATTACCAGCACCGGTTCCCTTATACTTCGACGGGGTGACGTTGAAGCGGTAACGCAGGGAGAGGGTGACGCATCGCGTGTCATTGTCCTCCATCTTGCGGAATATCATGTGGTCGAAGTAGAACATGCCTCTGCTGATGCCCTGATTAAAGAGGTCATTACCTGTCAGTTTGACATTCAGACGCCGTTTGAAGAAATCCTTGCTGACGCCTAACGAGAGCATGGCGTTAGTAGCCTCTATTTTGAAGTTTGACCCCGTGTAGCCGTGTGTGTGCATGCTGAAGTCGGCTTGCAGCAGCCAGTCGTGCGGCAGGCTAATGATGTTGCCAAGCTGGAGCGACAGCATAGGCTGGTCCAGATGTTTGTCCTGACCATTGAAGGTAGTCGTGAACCATTGTTTCATCAAGGAGACATTATATTGCGGTGTCCACGTGAAGCCGCTGCCCAACCTGACATCACGCTGCATGCCCAGCGTGACGATGAGCCAGTCGCAATGTCCATAGTTCCTGGTGGTAGCCATGTTCACCTTGCCGTCCTCTTCCAAACTTTCCATCACTCTGATGAAAGGATCGACAGCGTGGAAGAAGTTGGTAGTCAGGTAAAAACCTTTCCACATAGCCATCGCATTGAAGTTGTGGTACTTCACAGGTCGCAGATGAGGATTACCCCGTTGCATATTCAGGCGGTTTTCGTAAATGACGTCGTTGTTCAGCAGCCAATATGCCGGACGATTGGTTCGTTTGGTATAACTGAGGGAAAAACCTCCCCCAGCTCCTCCCCAAGGGAGGGGAGCTGAGACAGAAACAGAGGGAAAGAGGTCGTCATACGTACGGCACTGGTCTTCACGACGCTGCCCGCTAACAAAATATTCTGATGACACATGCTCATAACGCAGACCTGCCTGCAACTGAAAGCGACCTAATCGCTGACGCATTTCCAAGAAGGGGGCTATGTTGCTTTCGTGCTGTTCGTTGCTACTGTTAGCGATGTAGCCTTCAGCGTTTTCAAAGCTACTGTGCCAGCGGGTGTTGGTATATTCCTCGCCAACGGAAATCTGTCCTTTCCACAGTGGGAAGCTCACAATGAGTTTCTCGGCAACCATACGTCCATGTGTCCTGGACTCGGTATTCACGTCTCGGTCATCGTAGTTGATGCTCAACTCTTGCTGCTGGTTGCGGCTCTGGTTCTGATAGTCCGTATAGTCGGCATTGAAGTCGAAGATGACATGACCCAGTTTGCCCGTATAATAGAGATTAGCCTGATGCTTAGGAGCATTCTTGTCGCGACGGGTACCATTATTGTGCAGGTGGTCATAAGGTGTACCGTCGGCCATCAGGTCGTCGGCATTATCGTAGGCTGTCTTCACGTAGTCATAGACATGCTGATAGAATCCTCCAAAGGAGTTGCTGTCGTTCAGTTGATAGTTAAAGCCAACGCGCCCTTCCGCATATGGATTGCGCACAGAGGATTGCTTTCTGTTGTTGATGGTCCATAGTGTGTCGGCAAAGATGATCTGTTCGAAATCGCCACGGCTCCATCGCTTGTTGTAGGCTCCGAAGAGGTTGGCGAAAAGCTCCAGTCCGTCTGTACGATAAGTCAGGTTGATGCGCTCGTTATTGGCATAGCCGCGA
>JAFPED010000089.1 GCA_017423565.1 Prevotella sp.
GATTGGCTGTAATATACTTCGATACACGGAACTCCAGCGTATTCTCCCACTCGATCTCAACTCTATGGAACGAGGTGAAGGCATAGAAGCGCGTCTTCCATGTCACATTGTCGTTCATCTTCCATTCAAGGTCTGCTGTCACGTTGGGACCAAAGTCCAACTTCGAGTGTTTGCCAGGATCAATGCCGAAGCTCGGACCAAGATCTAAACGGTCCACATAGCGATAGTTCATGGCCAAAGGCGAAAGGTTGATAGTACCTTGTAACTTGCCATCCAACTTATTCACCTTGTAGTCCATACCAAGACCAAGGTTCAAATTGAAGGGCGACATAAAGTCTGAGTATATATACGGGTCATTAGACTTATAGCCTTTCGTGAACTGGGTATAAGCCACAAGTTGCAGTGTATAGTACCAGTTCTTGGCTGCCTCCAATCCTAATTTCGAGGTCAGACGGATGAGGTCTTCATTCGTCTTGAACTTATGAACAGAGTCCGTTCTGGAACGGAGGAATCCGAGCTTAGCCTCCAACTTGTTATCCCACTTCCACTTGTCTTTATTGTCATAGTTGGCTTCCAATGTCAGCGAACCCACCATCGAGTAGGTCGACTCACCACCTTTATACCAATTGTCAGAAACATAGTTCTGCATGAACTGCAGGAAACCGTCTCCCTTGTAAGTCCAGAACTTGGGTTTCTGCACCACTACAGAGTCTGGCGCATCCTCGGGTAAGTCAACAACGGGGGCCTCTACCCTATCGACGAGTACCACCTGATTCTCTATGGGCTGGTCTACGTCTTCACGGATAGTGCCTGTCTCACGAAGTTCCGTCTCTGTGGCACTGACCAGATCGGGACGGTTCAGATACACATTCAGCAAGGTGGCATCCACCTCATCTGCCACTGCATCCTTGCCTGCAGCATCAGAATTGAGTGCCAAAGCCTTGTCGGCAACATTGTGATAAAACGTCACTGGCGCAAACAAACGATAGTACCTTGCGTCAAGACTGTCATTGGGCTGTGCGGCGCTGGCGCTGAGCGTCATGACTGCCGCGGATAATAAAATAAGTTTACGCATAACTGAGTGCAAAGTTAAATAAAAAATGGATAATGGACAATGGATAATGGATAATTTTGTGTGGCGGCAGCAAATTTTTCACTTTTCACTCTTCACTTTTCACTTTTTTTCGTACCTTTGCACCTTGATTTTAAGGAAACAAACAAGAATATGGACAAAAATACTATTATCGGATTTGTACTGATTGCGGTGGTGCTCATCGGTTTCAGCTGGTACAGCCAGCCCTCTGCCGAACAGATAGAGGCCCAGCGCAAGGAAGACAGCATCGCGGCTGTCATCAAGGAAAACGCCATCAAGAAACAGCAAGCAGAAGCAGAAACCCGTAAGGCCAAGGCTGACAGTCTTGCCAAGGGTGACTCCACATCACTCTTCTTCTCTGCCCTCAACGGTACCAACCAGGAGGTAGTCCTGAAGAACGACAAGGTGGAGCTGACCTTCGACACGAAAGGTGGTACGATCTCGAAGGCACTCATTAAGAACTTCGAAGACCGTGACAACAACATGGGCGTGATCCTCTTCGACCAGAAGACGCAGCAGATGAACTTCATGCTGGCTGGTAAGCAGGACAATATCATCACCCAGGATCTATTCTTTACCCCTTCCAATATCA
>JAFPED010000090.1 GCA_017423565.1 Prevotella sp.
GCCTGTTCTTCAAGAAACAGTTTCCTATAGTCATCGCTGCGTCCGGCAACGGTGTAGGCGGTTACTCCTTCAACAGGCAAGGCTGCATTGGGAAGGCAAATCGTTCCCCAGCCGCTACCCTGCATAACACGTTCGTATGATGCTTTCAGCAGTCTGACGTTATCTATATATAATAAGGTATTGTTAGCAGCACCCTGTCCTTGTGAACTTTCATATCCGATGGAAAAGGTCACGTCGGTTGTGTCGGTCAAAGTGAAATCGTAGCAGATGGTCTCCCAAGTACTGGGGACAGAAGGATAACGGTAATCAGTGACTTTTCCGTATCGGATTCCCGTCAATGAGGAGTTGACATTGCCGCCAGATGTCGTGACGACTCTTCCGTTGTTACCTGTCTGATTGGGACATTCATATTTCATGTCGAGGAGAATGCGGTAGCTTCCGGCAGGAAGTGAAAAGGTCTGGGTGACGGCATTTTTTCCTGAATCCCATGAGTTGAGCACAGTCAGCACACGGTTGCCTTTCGTCTCATCGGAAATCATACCAGTGGTCTGTGCAGCATAGTTGCCCACATTGCTTGGACTGACACAAAACAAAGAAGAAGAGTAGGGCATGGAATACATGCGACAATAGTTTGAACCGCTGGAAAGTCTGTTCTCCGGCTGCCATCCATTGACAGGCAGGATGTTAGGCCATTTCGCGTTTACGGCACTAATGCTGTTGATATAACAGTTCTCGTATGTTATACCATTTGATGTAATGTTCGAGCCCAACGAACCATACGTTTCGTCGAGCTCAAAATTAGGGTTTACCAGATAGTCCTCTGTAATGGTTCTATAGCCTTGTGTAAGATCGTCATTCTTGTCTTCGGGAAACAAGGCATTGCTGTCTATGGAGAGCTGTCCATTGGCAAGGCTGATGCGTACTGTCTTGTTTGCGGGAATGGTCACAGCCTGTGTCAGAACGCTTTGGCTGTCAACGGCTTTCACAATGACAGATGTCTCTTTCTCAGTGGTGATGAAAACGACAGAAGAGTCGTTCTTTGCCTGAACAGCCTTAATGCCATCGCCCGTGAGGAAGAACTTCAGCGTGTTGCCGACAGCATGATTCTGTTCAGCAAGGAACGTAGCCGATGATTTACCGTTATTGATGGTCGTAGGCTCAGAGAAGACAGGCGCACCTTGCTCACAGGCAATGTCACTGAGCTTGCAAGGAACATCACTAACAAAATTAGAGAGGAACAGGAACTGTGTGCCGTCAGGATCAGCAGCAATGACACCGTTCCAACCGTTGGGAACCTTGTCGGTTAACACCTGCAGTTGCTGACACATCTGCTGAGTTTTCTCAGCGGTGATGTTGCTATAATAAACCATGTTCCTGCGGTCAACAATGTCACCGGCAGAGAAGTTGCGGTTTCCATAGGCATACATCGGATATATTTTCGCGGTATTGACAGAGTTGTTGTTCGCCTTGTCACCGAATCCGAATTTCTTGTTGTTCTTTCCGACAAATCCCACAGCATTGTCGATGTTTGCCCAATCGCCGTCAAAGGTTGTCCATGCCGAACCGTCCAACTGCTTATGAGTGTCACCATAATAGACAGTACGTTTCGTCTTCGTCAGTTCATCAACACTGATGGCCATCAGCCCGCCTTTTTCCTCTGTCACGGTAGCACTGCTGTTGGCACGCACGTAATCGAGATAGATGACGGCATTGCCCGGAGTGGAATAGAGAGCAAACCGGTTGTTAAGTGCCGCATCATTGGTGTTCAGTTCCCCATTCATCGTGTAGCTGTTGCCGCGGAGCTGGTAGATGCCGCTGACTACTGGCGTGGCATTTGTCTTCTTGCCGCTGACGGTGTACCATCCGAGGATGTTTCCCGTGTTGTTGGCGCGGAAAGGAACGATGATCTTGTTCTTGTCAGGGCTGTTGGCAGCAATATAGCCAGTATAGCTGTTGAGTCCGGTGCTCCAGCTGAATGTGGTGAATCGGTCGGAAGTGGAGGCACGCACCACGTTCTGTGTGGTAAACACTTTTGCAGCCTCATATTCCTTGTTGAAGTCATCCCATTTCGTAGGGGTGACATCAGAAGTAGAC
>JAFPED010000091.1 GCA_017423565.1 Prevotella sp.
AACAAATAGACTCGAATGCAGATTATTTGATGTGTTGCTGCCCATTATCATCACTTTTTTTGCAAAAGTATCAAAATATGCAGAATAATCTGTACCTTTGTGGCGATTATTAACAAAAAATTAAAACAGAATTGATTATGGCACATAATTGTGAAAACTGCAAGTTCAGGACACACTACGACAAAAAACCCAATTCATTGTTAGGCAAGTTCTGGCGCTGGCACATTAACTTCTGTCCGGGCTGGAAGGGCTACTTTACCTCCCAGGATGAAGAAAAGAAAGCCGAGTTAAGGAAAAAATACAACTTCAACAAGTATTAATCAGTATGGCACATTTCGGACAATCTGATGACTTTAGACGTGATGAATTGATACGAATCATCGAACATTCCGTTGAGAATTTGACTTTAGCAGAGTTAGAAGCGCTTTATTACTACATGACCACGAAATCATATATCAATGATAATTAAGTGATCTCATTTTTTAGCAGATATGAAACAATACAGGAGTAAATGCGCGTCATGAAGGTTGCCGATTTTGGCCTTTACCTTGACAAACGTCACCTCATCACCATTGAGAAAGAGGAAACACATCTCCTCTGACCATCCTACTGAGCATAACATCTCCACAAGTGGGTCTTTCACACCAAAAGGTCCGCTTTTTTCGAGCCTTTGCGACAAATTCCAAAAGGTCTATTCTTTAGGGAGAAACATATTTATATAAAGAAAGAAGCCTGCTGATACCAGCAGGCTTCTCAAATTCTGAGCGGAGAGAGAGGGATTCGCGCTCGGCCCGAAGGGACGCTTTCACAAAGCGAAGCGACTGAAAGAACGTGAGAACCCGGCTCGCATACGCAACAAAAAAGGACAACCAAATGTTGTCCTTTTTGTTGCGGAGAGAGAGGGATTCGAACCCCCGGTGCCTCTCAGCACGACGGTTTTCAAGACCGTTGTAATCGACCACTCTACCATCTCTCCAGTGCTCGAATTGCTTCAAAAGCGGGTGCAAAGGTACAAAAAAAATTAAAGATTAAAGATTTAAGATGAAAAATTTTTCTGATTTTAACTATTATTTGTACTTTTGCATCATGATATATCCACATAACTTTGAGACGAAGATAGGTTTCGTTGAAATAAGAAGGCTTCTAAAGGGGCATTGCCTCAGCACTTTAGGCAAAGAAAAAGTTGACAACATGGCTTTTTCTATCGATGCTTCGATAATTAACGAGCAACTTCAGCAGGTTCGTGAATTCCGAAGACTACAGGCTGAGACAGATGGTCTGCAGTTGAATTATTTTTTTGATGTGAGGGAATCAATCAGTCGCATACGAATGGAGAACACCCATTTGGAGGAAGAAGAGCTGTTTGACTTACGCCGTTCGCTTGAGACGATTTCAAAGATCGTGGCATTTCTGAATGGAGGACAAGGAACCGATGAAGCTGAAATACCCTACCCTGCGCTACACCGTCTGGCAACTGATGTGATAACCTTCCCAGCCATGATACGTCGCATAGACTCCATTCTTGACAAATTTGGCAAGATAAAGGATTCTGCCTCAATGACTCTGGCTGGCATACGTCATGACCTATCGCAGACCGAAGGCAGTATTTCGCGTACATTATTTACTATACTGCACGCTGCCCAACGCGATGGTTTAGTAGATAAAGACGCAAGTCCTGCATTACGTGACGGTAGGCTGATGATACCTGTCGCACCATCAATGAAACGTAAGATTAAAGGTATTGTACACGACGAGAGTGCCACAGGAAAGACTGTGTTTATAGAACCTGCCGAGGTTGTTGAGGCTAATAATAAAGTACGTGAGTTAGAGGCTGCTGAACGTCGTGAGATTATCCGCATACTTACTGTTTTTTCCGACGAAGTCCGTCCTCAGGTACCACAATTGCTTGACAGCTATGACTTTCTGGCAATGATAGATTTGATACATGCAAAGGCAGAATGGGCGGAAGAGACCCAGAGCTTTGAGCCTATCGTCATTGACAAGCCTCATATTGATTGGATACGGGCTATACATCCACTATTGCAACGTTCGCTAAAGAAACAGGACAAGCATGTAGTACCGCTGGATATTGTACTTAGAGGCGAGGGAAGAGATGACAGAGAAGCGTCAAATATCCCAAGCGGCAGATTATTAATCATATCAGGTCCTAATGCCGGTGGTAAGTCTGTTTGTCTGAAAACTGTCGGTTTACTGCAATATATGCTTCAGTGTGGTCTGCCCATTCCTATAGGTGACCGTTCGACAACAGGCATTTTTCACGATATCATGATTGACATTGGTGACGAGCAAAGCATAGAGGACGACCTATCTACCTACTCCAGCCATCTGATGAACATGAAAGCAATGATGCGTCAGGCCAACGCACATACCTTATTATTAATAGATGAGTTTGGTGGAGGAACCGAACCTGCCATTGGTGGAGCGATAGCTGAAGCAGTGCTTAAACAGTTTTGGAAGAAGAAAGCCTTTGGTGTCATCACCACTCACTACCAAAATCTAAAACATTTTGCTGAAGGACATCCTGGAGTAGTCAACGGTGCCATGCTTTACGATCGTCATGAGATGCAGGCATTATTCCAATTGTCCATTGGTCAGCCTGGTTCGTCGTTTGCCATAGAGATAGCTCGCAAGACCGGCATCCCGGAGGAAGTTATACGTGATGCCTCTGACATTGTTGGTGCCGAATACATACAGAGCGACAAATACCTACAGGACATTGTACGCGACAAACGTTACTGGGAAGGCAAGCGACAAACCATTCATCAACATGAGAAGTCACTGGAACAGCGCATATCAAAATACGAGACAAATATTGAAGAAATAGAGCGTGAACGCAAAGCCATTCTCAAACGAGCCCAAGAACAGGCTGAAGAGTTGCTACGCGAGAGCAACAAGAAAATAGAGAATGCCATACGCGAGATTCGTGAGGCACAGGCCGAAAAGGAAGAGACACGTCGTATTCGTGAGGACCTGAAGACTTTCAGTGACGAGATTGCAGACATCGACACACGTGCCAACGATGAACTCATTGCCAGAAAGATACGTCAGATTCAAGAGCGCAAGGAACGCCGCGAGAAGCGTAAAGCAGAAAAACTGGCAAAGAAGGAGGCTGGTGAAACGAAGAAGGAAGACATCACTAATACTGCCAATTCTAACTCCAAGACTCTAATCAAGCCTGGCGATACGGTACGCATAAAAGGATTAACGTCGGTGGGCAAGGTCGAAAGCACAGACGGCAAAATGGCAACTATTATTTTTGGTGACATGCGAACAAAAATGCGTGCCGACCGTTTGGAACATGCCGAGCTACCTAAGAGCAAGGAAAAGCATGAAGGACTGGGACAAATGACGTTTAGTCGTCAGACCCGTGAGACGATTGACGAGCGTCAACGTAATTTCCATCAAGACCTTGACGTCCGTGGTATGCGAGGCGACGAAGCCATCAATGCCGTCACTTATTTCATTGACGATGCCATTCTGGTAGGAATACCGCGAGTGCGTATTCTTCACGGAACAGGTACCGGCATCTTGCGACAGCTTATCAGGCAATACCTTAAGACGGTTCCTAACGTAACTCATTTCCGTGACGAGCATGTTCAGTTTGGAGGTGCAGGAATTACGGTAGTGGACTTTTGAAGATTAAAGATTAAAGATTAAACATTAAAGATTAAAATAACAATATGAAAACCAAAACTATCTTACTATCTTTACTGGTTACATTCGTTATGAATGTCAGTGCGAAAGACTACACCATCAAGTCACCCGACGGACAACTGCAAATTACTATTCATGCTAATGCCGACAAGCTGACATGGGAAATCAGACATGGTGCTACCATTGTGCTCACGCCATCGGAAATAGGTCTCAATGGGCACCTGACCAAGATGAGTGGTAAAGTAGTCAAAAATACTGCCGTCATCCGTAATAAATGGGTCAGCGTGGAATTCCGTGCTGACAATGATGCAGCAGCCTATCGCATGCGCCTGCTCACCAAGAAGCCATCAGTCATCAAAGAAGAGACAGCGGAATTCAATTTCGATGCTGACTATAATGCTTTTATACCTTACGTCAATGACAACAGAGGTGGTGAACGATGGTGTTACTCGTTCGAAAGTTATTACGACGAGCAGCCTCTCTCAAAAATGTTCAGGGACTCACTGGCCATCAATCCGTTAGCAGTGCGTTTGCCAGACAACAAACTGGCAGTCATTGCTGACATGGATGCTACAGACTATCCCGGCATGATGCTTCTTCGTCATGGGACACACCATCTGCGAGCCGCTTTTGCTCCTTATCCACTTGAAGAAGAAATCGGAGGTTTCAACCGTCTGAACCTTGTACCCACCAAACGTGCCGACTACATTGCCAAGTTCAACGGAGCAGCAGAACTGCCCTGGCGCATAGTCTTAGTTACCACCAACGATGCTCAGTTACTTTCCGCCAACCTACCCCAACGCTTCGGCAAAAAGAGCCAACTGACAGACACATCGTGGATCAAGCCAGGAAAAGTGGCTTGGGATTGGTGGAATGCTACCATGCTGACAGGAGTGCCTTTCCGTGCAGGCATGAATACCGATACCTATCGTTACTACATCGACTTTGCCGCCAAGAATGGTATTGAATACATCATTATTGACGAAGGATGGAGTACTGACGAGTCATTACGCTCAGAACTGAACCCCGACATTGACTTGCTCAATCTTCTACCGTATGCCAAACAAAAAGGTGTAGGAATCATTCTCTGGACTTCTTGGCGCAACTGCATCAATAACACAGAAGAGGATTTCAGCTATTATGCGGGTCTGGGAGTAAAGGGATTCAAAGTTGACTTCTTCGACCGTGATGACCAACTTGTCATGCAGTCTGCCTGGCGAATAGCCGACTGTGCAGCACGTAACCATTTGTTGCTCGACCTTCATGGCTACCGCCCTACTGGCATTCAAACGGCCTACCCAAACATTGTCAACTTCGAGGGAGTAAAAGGATTGGAAAACTCAAAATGGGAGCCACGCGTGGGCGACGGTCCTCTTCACAATCAGCCACGCTATGACGTTACAGCACCTTACCTGCGCATGCTCGTCGGTCCGATGGATTACACACCTGGCGCTATGACAAATGCCACGCGAGCACAATTCTTCGGCAATAACGACCATCCGATGAGCCAGGGAACACGAGCCCACCAAGTTGCCATGTACACCATCTTCGATGCTCCATTGCAGATGATGGCAGACAGTCCTACCAAGTATGAGCGTGAGCAACCTACTACAGACTTTATCCGTCAGATTCCTACTGTGTTCGACGAGATAAAAGTCATCGATGGTCGCATAGGCGAATACATCGTACTGGCCAAACGCAAAGGCTCGACATGGTATCTGGCTGCCATGACAGACTGGACACCACGTGACATGGAAATACCTCTGAACATGCTCTCAGCAGGAACACATAATGCAGAAATCTTTGCCGACGGTATAAATGCTGATCGCGACGCTACCGACTATTGCAAGCTACAGCAACAGGTTGGTAAGAATGATGTCATTAAGATTCACTTAGCTCCTGGTGGTGGATGGAGCGCTATTATTAAATAAGGAACGAAAAAGGGATTGGCATCGCTACCAATCCCTTTTTTGTTCCTTTGAGCCTCTTGTCGGATTAGATATCCGAAAGGCCTGCCGGCGGCAGGCCTACAAAGAAAATCTTCAGCAATCATCTGAAAGCAAGCTTTCGCTGACTGCTGAAGATTCTCCTTGAGCCTCTTGTCGGATTCGAACCAACGACCCCGAGATTACAAATCACGTGCTCTGGCCAACTGAGCTAAAGAGGCGGGTGGACGAGCTTACTGTATCGCGCCGCTACAACCAAGTACCCTTGCTATGTTCCCATCCTGGGGGATTCCGAGGGAGCTGGCCGTACAGGACTCGCCCGTATTCTTTTTTACCTTTTCAGGTGCTTTTCTCCAAAAGCGGATGCAAAGGTAGGAAAAAATTTAAATATTAAAGATTAAAGATTAAATTTTTGCTCGTTTTTAACATTTCATCATCAAAAATTACCCGATGATTGCAGATATATGAATTATTCTTTGTAATTTTGCAGCCGAGAACAACATCTATTTTATTGTTAACAGTCAAACTATTTCATCAGAGTGATTACTCCTGCAGAATATCAACAGCTGAAAGCTTTTGCACGAATTGACGGTGCACTGCTGTCCCTATTATGGATTAGCAGTTTCGCACTTTACATAAAAGGCATGGAGAATGCTACGATGGGCATGCTGAGCTTGATACTCCTGATTATTGCGCCTTTCTATGCAGGAAAGCGCCTGCGTAAGTTTCGCGACTATGCACGTCAGGGCATTATCTCTTTTCGGCGTGGCTATGCCTACATCGTCTTTGTCTTTTTCTATTCTGGACTACTGTTTGCTATTGCACAGTATGTCTATTTCACCTACATGGACCATGGATTCCTGCTGGCAAAGTTCACAGAAATTGCCAATGCACCAGAGACCATAAAATTGGGAATAAACGACATGATGACGCAAAGCCTGAACGAAATGGCATCAATGCGGCCCATCGACTTTGCTCTTAACGTTCTAACCGTTGTCATCATGACAGGTTTTGCACTTGGCCTGCCCATTGCAGCACTGTTGCAAAGAAAGGACATTCCCCTGAACAATAGTAATTCATCAACAGACAAATAGATTTATATGCTTGACATTTCAGTCGTAATACCTTTATATAACGAAGACGAGTCGCTGCCTGAGTTGTATGCATGGATAGAGCGTGTGATGCTACAAAACGGTTTCTCATACGAGGTAATATTTGTTAACGACGGTTCGACAGACCATTCGTGGGAGGTGATAGAACAGCTTAGCCAAAAGTCACCCAACGTCAAGGGAATTAAGTTCCGTCGTAACTACGGAAAGTCACCTGCACTCTATTGTGGTTTCGAGCAAGCGCAAGGCGATGTAGTCATCACAATGGATGCAGACCTTCAGGATTCTCCTGATGAGATTCCCGAGTTGTACAAAATGATTAAGAACGACGGTTACGACTTAGTAAGCGGCTATAAGCAGAAGCGCCACGACCCGTTGTCGAAGACCCTGCCCACCAAATTGTTCAATGCCACTGCCCGTCGTGTAAGCGGCATTAAGAATCTGCACGACTTCAATTGCGGTCTGAAGGCATATCGACGCGATGTAGTAAAGAACATTGAGGTGTTCGGCGAGATGCATCGCTTCATTCCCTACCTCGCCAAAAATGCAGGTTTCGACAAGATTGGTGAGAAAGTGGTTCACCATCAGAAGCGTCAGCATGGTAAGTCAAAGTTCATGGGATGGAACCGTTTTGTTAACGGCTATCTGGATCTTATTACGCTGTGGTTCCTTGGCACCTTCGGAAAGAAACCCATGCACGTCTTCGGCTTCCTTGGAACCATCATGTTCCTCATAGGTTTCGTGGCAGCTTTCTGGCTGGGAGCAGAGAAGTTGTGGGCACTATCCCATGGCATACCCATGCGTCTGGTAACCGACTCACCATTCTTCTATATCTCCCTGACTATGATGCTGTTGGGTACACAACTGTTTCTTACCGGATTCCTTGGCGACCTCATCAGCCGTTCATCACAGGGACGTAACGACTACCAGATAGAGAAAATCATTTAAAAGAACAAAAAGGTAAAATAGTTAAAACAAAAAGCAAGTATGAGGATGTTGGAACATTTAAAGAACATCAAGCGACACGTAAGAGGACTGAGCCTTTTACCCTTATTCCTTTTTGCCCTTCTACTTCTCGATATTTCCTGTTCCAGCATCGACTGTCCTGTTCAGAACGTCGTAGCTACCGTCTATGCCCTGAAGAAGTCCGACGGAACAGCTGACACACTGAAGAATGCCTCCCTCACTGTTACCACACGTCGAAAGAACGGCACCGACACTATTATACTCGACAATGTGACGGACATTTCCCGTTTCCAATTGCCCATAGGTTACAGTAACCCGGAGGACACGCTGCTCTTCAGCATTAAGAAAGACACGGAAACCTATGCAGACACCGTTTATATCAAGAAAGAGAACATGCCGCATTTCGAGTCAGTCGATTGTAACATCTCCTATTTCCATACCATCTCCGATATTCGACTGGGGTCCCACCATGCCATCGAGTCTATCAGTATCAACAAATCAGAAGTGAACTATGATCTATCAACAGAACATCTACACATCGTCTTCAAGACAACGTTCGAGTAAGCTCAGCAGCTTGTCAAGACTGACCGCCAGCTTACTGCTCCTGTTGGTAGGCATGGGTGCTTCTGCGCAGAAAATCTTTGTCCTCGAGAAAGACTCCATACCTCTGTTTCGTGGCTTCCAGGTTTCTGCCGATGTCTTCGGCGCTGCCCAATTGGCATTAAGCGACTATGGCCAATACGAGGCTGCACTGCGCATCAACCTGCACGACCAGTGGTTCCCAATCTTCGAATTAGGCTACGGAAAGGCTGACCACTTCGACGAAGTAACAAACATTTACTATAAGACCCAAGCACCCTACTTCCGTATAGGCATCGACTTCAACCTGCTGAAAAACAAACATGCTGATAATCGTCTCTATGGAGGCATACGCTATGCTTTTACATCTTATAAGGTAGATATAGAACGGCGTGACTTGCCAGACCCTACCTGGCAGTGGGATTCAGGCTTCCGGGTTGATCAGGAACCCTGTTCGCACCACTGGTTTGAGGTTGTCTTCGGCGTGGATGCCAAAGTCATGGGACCATTACACCTGGGATGGACCGTACGTTATAAACGAAGGCTTATTCACAAAGAGGGTGCCATAGGACAGACATGGTACGTGCCAGGTTACGGCATCTATGGCGACAACCGCATTGGCGGTACATTCAACGTAATAATCGACATCTGATAACCCACAACACTAAAACAACATGGACAAGAAACAAAAGAAACGACTATTCTGGCAAATTCCATTCCTCCTTCTACTCATAGTGGGAACCCTCTGGATCATCAAGAACCAGCAGGATACAGCCTATCAGACAGACGAAGGCTTCATTTTCGGCACTACGTACAAAATTACCTACCAGCACAATGAGAACCTCAAGGACAAGATTGAGAATGAGCTGATGAAGGTTGACAATGCCCTTTCCATGTTCAATCAGAAGTCTATCATCTCACTTGTCAACAGAGGCGAATCGGTTGACTACACCAGCGAGACAGCAAAGATGTTCCTCAACGTCTTCGTCATGGCACAACATATATCTGAAGAGACCAATGGCGCATTCGACATCACCGTGGCACCACTGGTCAATGCCTGGGGGTTCGGCTTCAAAAATGGCGACATGCCTACCGATGCCCAGATTGACAGCATCCGACAGTTTGTAGGTTACAAGAAAATTGCCTTTACCGACAAACAGATACGGAAATCCGACCCACGCATCATGCTCGACTGCTCTGCCATTGCAAAGGGCTACGGCTGCGATGTCGTGGCATCTTTCCTTGAGCTTCAGGGCATTACCAACTATATGGTCATGATTGGCGGCGAAGTAGTCACCAAGGGCATTAACCCCAGCCGACTGCCTTGGCGCATCGGTGTTACCAAACCTATCGATGACACCTTAGGCGTGCAACAGGACAACCAGACCGTACTCAACGTTACCGACAAAGCCATGGCCACCAGCGGTAACTATCGCAATTTCTACTACAAAGGCGGCAAGAAATACGCCCATACCATCGACCCCGCAACAGGACGTCCTGTACAACATGCGCTGCTTTCAGCTACCGTGCTGGCCAAGAACTGTGCCACAGCTGACGCCTTTGCCACCTCATTCATGGTCATGGGCATGGAGCGAGCACAGGAATTGCTAAAGCATCACCCGGAACTCATGGCTTATTTCATCTATTCTGACCAAAAAGGTGAACTGGCCGTATGGTTCTCCCCCAGTTTGCAAGACAAAATAGGACATTGAACCCCGAACTGAAGATATACGACAAACTGTTACAGTTCCCGCTGTTTCAGGGCATGAGCCACACCGAGCTCATGCAGGTGGTTACGCATACCAAAATGGGATTTACAAAACAAATGGCAGGCAAGACCATTGTCAACGAGGGAACACCCTGTACACATCTCCTATTCCTTATTAGCGGAACCATTCAAGCACTCACCTACTCTGACGACCGGGCCTATAGTGTCACGGAACATCTTTCTGCACCTTACATCATTCAGCCAGAGCGACTCTTCGGCATCGGACAGCGATACAGCTCACACTTCAAGACAGAGACCGACTGCCACTTCATTACCATCGACAAACAGGAGGTCCTCTTGCTCTTAGAGACACAACTGGTGTTCCGTCTGAACATGCTCAACCTGCTGGCCACCGAGTCACAACGACTCTCACAGCATCCCTGGCGTACCGTTCCTGCCACATTACGGTCTGCACTCATCCGTTTCTTCCTACAGCACACCCTGCGACCGGCAGGCAGCAAGACCTACCATATCCTCATGAAACGCTTGGCAGCAGAACAAGGCTGCAGCCGCTTAGAAGTATCGCAAGCCCTTAACAGCATGCAGGCAGATGGTCTGCTCACCCTCCATCGTGGCCGCATCGAAATTCCCATGCTCGAACGCCTGTTGATGTAGCCCCTAAAAACGCAACTGCTTTCATTGGCCATTTAATCCAGTTTAATTGTACAATTAATCCGGTTTACTTTGCCAATTAAACCGGTTTCGTGGAAAGGGGGTATGTTTCTTCCCTACTTCACCATAACTTTTTTGCCGTTGACGAACCCATGTTCAGCACATGTGCACAGGCTGTAGCAGCGGTCAGAATAGGATGAGATAGGGTAAACGGCTGTTAATAATACGTGGTTTAGGGACAACGGAACTTAAAAAGGGACAATGGTAGTTAATATTTTTCGGAAATCGTATGGTGATTTCAGAAAAAAAAATTACCTTTGCACGATTAATTACAGACTTACTGATGACTACGCATAAGAACCCTTTTTTTGAACCTTACAACACACCGCACGACACGGTGCCGTTTGACCGTATCCAGTTGGAAGACTTTGAGGAGGCTTTCATGGAAGGCATACGTCGAGACAACGAGCAAATAGAGAAAACCATCAATAACCCAGAGAAGCCTACATTCGACAACACCATCATCAACAGCGACGATGACGAGGGTTACTACGACCTGTTAAGTAGGGTCTCAACGGTTTTCTTCAACTTGCTATCGGCAGAGACAAACGACGAGATGGATGCTCTGGCACAGAAGCTACAGCCCATACTGACACAGCATGCCAACGACGTAAGACTGAACCCACGACTGTTTGAACGGGTACGTCAGGTTCACCTGCACCATCGTCGGCTCACTGCAGAAGAGAAACGACTGCTGGACAATACTTATGAAGGGTTCGTGCGTGGCGGTGCACTGCTTGACGAAGCAGGCAAGCAACGTCTGCGTGAGCTGAGCGAGGAGGCTTCCATGCTGTCGCTGCAGTTCTCGCAGAACCTGCTCAAGGAGAACAAGGCCTACACGCTGCACATTACCGACGAGGCACAACTGGACGGACTGCCACAGACAGCCATTGACGCTGCTGCACTGGCAGCTAAAGAAAATGAGCAGACAGGATGGTTGTTTACACTTGACTTCCCCTCCTACTCGCCTTTCATGACTTACTCCACACAGCAGGAGCTACGCCGCCAACTCTACATGATGCGAAACACCGTGTGTACCCATGAGAACAGTGAGAACAACACGGAGATATGTAAACGACTGGTCAACCTACGTCGTGAGATAGCCCAACTGTTGGGTTACAAGACTTATGCCGACTATGTGCTCAAGCACCGCATGGCTTCGAACACCCGTAATGTCTATCGGTTGCTCAACGACCTTATTGATGCCTACAAGCCCACTGCACTGAAGGAGAAGGCGAGCGTGGAACGTTTAGCATCGAAAGACAAGAAACTGGAGCCTTGGGATGTGGCTTTCTATAGCCACAAGCTACAGATGAAGAAGTACAACATCGATGCAGAGATGCTGCGTCCCTACTTCGAGCTGAGCCAAGTCATCAAAGGCGTCTTTGGACTGGCCAATCGCCTGTATGGCATCACATTCAAGGAGAACAAAGACATTCCCGTTTACCACCCAGACGTGAAAGCCTACGAAGTTTTTGACAAGGATGGCAGCTACCTGGCAGTCTTCTATGCCGACTTCCATCCACGCAAAGGCAAGCAGAATGGTGCTTGGATGACGGAATATCAAGGACAATGGATCAGCCGTAAGGGTGAGAATGTCCGTCCACACGTCTCTGTTGTGATGAACCTGACCAAGCCTACAGAAGACAAGCCTGCACTGCTCACGTTAGGCGAGGTAGAGACATTCCTCCACGAGTTTGGCCACTCGCTGCATGGCATGTTTGCCAACACCCGTTTCGAGAGTATGAGTGGAACCAATGTCTGGTGGGACTTTGTCGAGCTGCCATCACAGTTTATGGAGAACTTCGCAATAGAGAAAGAGTTTCTGCGTACCTTCGCCTTCCATTATCAGACAGGCGAGCCATTGCCCGACGAGCTCATCCACCGCATTGTGCGAAGCCGTAACTTCATGGCTGCCACCGCCTGTCTGCGACAAGTCAGTTTCGGTTTGCTCGACATGGCCTACTACACCATGAAGGAACCGTTCGATGACAATATTATGACATTCGAGAAACATGCCTGGCAGAAAGCCATCATCAGCCCACAGTTGCCCGAGACGTGTATGACAGTACAGTTCTCACACATCATGGCAGGTGGTTATGCAGCAGGCTACTACAGCTATAAATGGGCCGAAGTGCTCGATGCTGATGCTTGCGCCGTATTCAAACGCCATGGCATTTTCAACCCGGAGATAGCTCAGAGCTTCCGTGACAACATCCTCAGTCGTGGAGGAACCGAACATCCGATGACACTCTATAAGCGATTCCGAGGAGGTGAACCCACAATCGACGCATTACTGAAACGAAATGGAATACACAGACAAACAAAGAAATCTTGACCACCGTTACCTGCGCATGGCGCGCATCTGGGCAGAGAACTCCTATTGTCAACGACGACAGGTGGGAGCCCTTGTGGTCAAAGACAAGATGATTATCAGCGACGGTTACAATGGCACACCGAGTGGTTTCGAAAACGTATGCGAAGACGAGCAGAACGTTACCAAACCCTATGTGCTTCATGCTGAGGCTAACGCAATCACCAAGCTGGCACGTTCGTCAAACAATTCTGAAGGCGCCACCATATACATCACGGCATCACCATGCATCGAGTGTGCCAAACTCATCATCCAGGCTGGCATCAAACGTGTCGTCTATGGTGAGCATTATCGTCTTACCGACGGTATAGAACTGCTTCAACGAGCAGGCATAGAAGTAGTATTCATCGATATCAACGAAATAACATCCCAACCACATGCAGAATAAAAACCGATTCATGCCACTGATTATGGCACTCTGTGTCGTCGTAGGCATACTCATTGGAACATTTTATGCCAACCACCTCTCTGGTAACCGGCTCAACATCATCAACTCCAGCGGCAACAAGCTCAACAGCCTGCTGCAAATCATCAGCGACCAGTATGTTGATACTGTCAACATGGAAGACCTCGTTGAAGGAGCCATGCCTCAGATACTCTCTGAACTTGACCCCCACTCCGTCTATATCTCTGCCAAGGACGTGCAGATAGCCAATGACGACTTGAAGGGATCGTTCTCGGGCGTAGGCATCGAGTTTACCATACGTCAGGACACTATCCACGTGCAGAATGTCATTGCCAATGGTCCGTCTGAGCGTGCCGGTGTACTGGCAGGCGACAAGATAGTAAGTATTGACGACCAACCCTTTGTGGGCAAGATTGTCACCAACGAAGAAGCCATGCACCGACTGAAAGGTCCGAAGGACACTAAAGTCAAGCTTGGCATCGTACGCTATGGTGAGAAAAAGGTTCAGCATTTTACCGTTACCCGCGGCGAGATACCCATCAAGAGTGTCAATGCTGTTTATATGCTCGACGAGCAGACTGGTTATATCCGTATCAAAAACTTTGGTGAGAACACTTATGCCGAACTGCTCATTGCACTGGCTAAACTCTCTGAGGAACACTTTAGCAACCTGGTTATTGACCTGCGTGGTAATACGGGTGGCTACCTGGCTTCTGCAGTGAAGATAGCCAACGAGTTCCTTCCCAAGAACAGCCTCATCGTCTATACCGAGGGACGCAAGTCACCACGACAGGAATACCATAGTGACGGACGTGGCTCGTATCAGCAGATACCACTGGTTATTCTCATTGATGAAGGTTCTGCATCAGC
>JAFPED010000092.1 GCA_017423565.1 Prevotella sp.
GTGACGCTATTGGCGGTAAATGAAAGAGGCGAGACAAAACCATAATCGTCGGACAAGACGATTTGCCTTGCATGATTTCCGATGACCACATTGGAATTCTCCAATTCCTCCGGGCATGTTGTCTCTTCAGGGAAAATATAGAGAGTGTTGGGGTTGCCGTTAGGAATAATCGAGGTCTTCTCAACAGGAGCACAACGCATATCCATGGCAACTGCCGAACTCGGAGTGTAGACAGTACCCGTGACCGCCATTCCACCTAATGACATGTTTTGTTGCCAATAGACGATGCCAGCTTGTGTGCGTCCCATCTGTCGCAGTCCTCCGTCCTGAATGTCTCCGCCTTCTTCGTATAGGATGCTGAGTGCGTAAGTAGTTCCCAGTTCCAGTCTGTCGAAATAGAAGTTTGCATTCGCAGTCCTATTCGGTTCTATATGCATGGGAACATAGATGCTCGACACACCATAGTAATAGCCATTATTGCCACTCCTGTGTAACCACAGGCGCACCTTTCCGTCGAAAGCCTTACTGTCTTGGTTCAGGATTGTAACCTTGCCTTGCATCTTATCACCATAGACAATGCCATTCGAACGATTACCCAGTGAATTGGATACATAACGTAGATGATGAGAAGAAGCTATTCCTTCATTCGTAATCTCTACAGAACCATGTCCCACAATATCATTCCCCCTGCTGTCAGTTGCGAGCCACACATTCCATGTTCCCGCCACATCGGGCGTAAAACTAAAGGAAGCAGTGGACTCGCCACCTTCCAATATGCCGACATTGGTCCGGCATATCGCATATCCCTTATTTGTCGTACGACTGGCAAACAGATGAATCTCACGAAGATACTCATCACCCTGGTTAGTGAAAACGGCAGTCACGGCCTGTCGGTCTCCTTTCTTATGGTTGCCCGGGAAACGCATTTCAGTCATCGTGATGCTTTCTATCGGATGCTTCTCCAGCTTTACGCTTCCTTCATCATCTACTACGGCTAAGATGTATGTGATGTCCGGATTCACCTTTACCTGCCACTCGCGGTCATTGGCACGTTTGCTGACAGGTACAATGCGATATGTCCCAGGCTTTAACCCCGTAACACGGAACTCATATCCAATATAAGTGTCCGTTCCAAGATACTGGGACCTGTAACTTCCTATCAATGTAACGCCACCTTCCTCATTGATGTAGCCAATGCCCATATTCCAGTCAGCATTGACACCTGACCAGTTCACATAGTTAGCAAAGAAAGTGTTGCCATTACGAATCTCCCAATCGTTCACCGTGAGTTGGTAAACCGTAGCAGGAGCGGGAATGTCATCGGGCAGACGCATACCAATAATTGCATCCTGTCCCATGTTGTAAGCATCAGGGGTTATGCTGGCTCCGATACCGCTGTTGTCATCAGGTGCCAACACATCAATTCTGAAGTAACCGTTGTCCATACCGCCCCATCCCCAGTTCACATGGAAGAGTCCGTCAATATCGTACCCGTCAAGCACGAAGGCATGCGCACCCCCCGTGTTTGTACCGGCAAAAGCAATGGGATGACCAGTGAGAAGTTCGTTGTA
>JAFPED010000093.1 GCA_017423565.1 Prevotella sp.
AAGGATTCAATTACATCTGCCTTGAAGCACAATCTACTAAAAGTATATTCAATAGTCTTCATATAAATTCCGATTTATCGTTCTTCTGTGAATTTGTAAACTGTCCATGTGGGTAGAATGACCAATAGTAATAAGGCTATCTCCACCAAAATGTATGACCCAAAGAAGTCAACCAGTGTCTGGAATTTCAAAACTCCATCTACAAGGAAGACCAGGAGGGCAAACCAGCAGAGAAAGAAGATGGCTGCATATTTGATTTTTCTTTTCTTTAATATCATTTTGCTACTTCTAAATCTATGTACTTCGCCCGAATAGACTTTGGAAGTTTGGAGATAATAAGCCGATATGACTCTTTAATCAACCCCTTTACTATTGCTTCGTCCATTTCTTCGTAATAAACGTCGCTCCAGTGCGTCTTGTTCCAATGATAGGCAGGTGTCACAGTAGAGAATTGTTCTCTAAGTTCGATATTTCTGTCTGGAGGTAACTTCAAGGCGATTCTTGAAACTCCGTCCTTCATATCATACCTGCCACCGCCTAACCATAGGCAGACGAATATCTTTCCTTCCAAGCGGAAATTAAGGATGTCTTCACCAAACGCCTGGTCTTCGGTCACTCCTGGAAGTGATAACGTGTACTCTCTGACCTCTTCAATATTCATACCAAATCAAAGTTATCTATTTCAGAACCAATATTGTCTTTGTAGCGGCTTCACTTGCCCACGCAAAAGTTTTTAAAGATATTTCCTAATACTTCGTTGGGGGTTATCTGGCCGCCTGTGATGTCTGCCAGATAGGAGAGGGTGAGTCGGAGATCTTCTGCGAGGAGATCACCGCTGAGTTGTTGGGACATGCCGTCCAGGACGCGGGCAATGCTGTCGTGGGCATTGAGCAGTGCATCGTAGTGGCGGGCATTAGTGACGATGACGTCTGAGTCGGAAATAGTTGGTAGTTGTGCAGCCTCATAGATGGCCAGCTCGAGGTTGTCGATGTTGGTGCCTTGCTTGGCGGAAATCTTGATGAAAGCGTATTTATGCGCTGTCTCTTTCTGGATGTTGTCAAAGTCGTTATTAGATGACTTGTCGATTTTGTTCTGTATGATAATCAGTGACTTGTCTTTAGTTCGTTCGATGATATCTTGAAGTTCGTTTTGCGCAGGTTTAGAATCCAGTAACCAGAGAACGATACGTGCTTTTTCGATGGCTGCATACGTGCGCGAGATGCCAATTTGCTCTATTTCATCGGTGGTCTGACGAATGCCGGCTGTGTCGATGAAACGGAAGGTGACGCCCTGAATGTCGATGGTGTCTTCGATCGTGTCGCGCGTCGTTCCGTGCACATCTGAGACGATGGCGCGTTCCTCATGGAGCAGTCGGTTTAAGAGGGTTGATTTACCCACGTTGGTCTTGCCGATAATGGCTACGGGTATGCCTTGTTTGATGGCTTGTCCTGCTTCGAAACTTTTGGCAAGCCGCTGGATGTGACTGTCAATAGTTTTTGTCAATTCGAGCAGTTCTGATCTGTCTGCGAATTCGAGGTCTTCATGGTCTGAGAAATCGAGTTCCAATTCGAGTAGAGAGGTCAGTTTCAACAGCTGTTCACGAAGGCGTGAGAGTTCAGTGGAAATGCCACCACGCAGCTGGCTGATAGCGAGACGATGGGTAGCCTGATTGGTAGAGGCAATAAGATCTGCAACGGCTTCGGCTTGTGAGAGATCCATCTTGCCATTGAGATAGGCTCGCTGGGTAAACTCACCAGGTCCAGCCTGACGGCATCCGTTTGCAATCAGCAAAGCCAACACTTTATTCAGAATATAACGTGATCCGTGACAGGAGATCTCAGCACAGTCTTCACCTGTATAGGAGTGGGGGGCTCTGAAGATGCTTACCAATACTTCGTCGATAATCTCTGCGCCATCCTTGATGTGTCCGTAGTGGATGGTGTTGGGTTGTGCCTTCGTGAGATCTTTGGAGAAGATACGGGAAAGAATCTCAAGCGTTTGGTAGCCTGAGATTCTAATAATTCCGAGTGCTCCACCAGGAGCTGTTGCGAGTGCGCAGATTGTATCGTTGTTCATCAGATACGTTCGAGGACTTTCTCAATGAGGGTATCGATGGAGTTCTTGTATTCGGTGTTCATCTTCTGGGCGTAGCGGTTGGCGATGACCATGCAACAGGTCATGGCGCGATGGCCTAAAAGAGATGCAAGACCAGCTACTGCTGAAGATTCCATTTCGAAATTACAAATCTTCATGTCTTCGTATTCGAACGCCTCTATTTTCTCATTTTGTTTTGGATCGGCAATGTCTGCACGCAGTACACGTCCCTGTGGACCGTAAAATCCGCCACAAGAGATGGTATAGCCACGAACCATATCGTCCTGTGCTATCTGTTCTATTAGTTCTGCATCAGCTACCGCCACATAAGGTGCTCCCTTGATGGGGTCCCACTGCATGTGCTCAGTGAATGCCCGTTCCATCGGGATGTCGCAAACCACGTTGCGTCCAGCGTAGTAGTTGAGCAGACCGTCAAATCCGATGCTTTTGACTGATGCCACGAAACAACCGGTAGGTGTAAAGGGTTGAAGTCCTCCACATGTTCCTATTCTGACCATTGTGAGCGTGTGGTGTTCAGGTTTTTCCTCTCGTGTTTTGTAGTCGATATTGACGAGTGTGTCAAGTTCGTTGACCACGATGTCAATATTGTCACATCCGATGCCGTGGCTTTGACAAGTGATCCGTTTGCCTTTATATGTTCCTGTAATAGTATGGAACTCTCTGCTGCTTACTTCACACTCTATTGCGTCGAAGTGTGCAGCAACAGTGTTAACTCTTGCGGGGTCACCGACCAAAATCACTTTGTCAGCGAGTTGCTCTGGTTTAAGATGTAGATGGAAACATGATCCATCGTTGTTGATAATGAGTTCTGACTCTGGAAAATACTTTTTCATAGGCTAGTTGATTTACTTAAGTAATTGTATTTCGGAATATCTTATTTGCTTCTCGAGTTGTAATATGTCTTTTTGCATAAGTGCCATTTTCTTCTCGTTGTCGAGGATGCTTTTCCTAAGCTGTTGACGTTGTGTGTCTGCAGCTTTTTCGTAACTGACGCGTTGTTCTTGTAGTGTTGTTTGCAGCAGTTGAAGCTGTTGCTGCATGTGTGTCAACTGTTGGTATCGTTCTGCATTTTCGTTTGAACGAAATTCCGTAATGTCCTTATATACAGTTTGATCGTTAATGACGAAATGAATGCTTGGTGTGTTGTTTGTGATAGCGGGTTTAATGTTCTTGATACGTTGCAGGGCTTGTGTCCTTTGAGTTCCGTCTCCCCAAGTATCAGCAATGCATCGTATGTCCGCGAGCCTTTCAAGTTGTTGGTATGATAGCTCGTTGTATGTTTGTCTGCTGTCAGAGGGTATGAATGTATAGATGCAGACATATCCCTCAGGTTGTCTTCTTGCTGTAGCAAAATAACCGATGTTACTTCCCTCGTCGATGATGAACAAGAGGTCATCGGCTTGCGAATTGAATGGCATGCCGATGTTTTCAGGTTTGAGGAAGGTTTTTGTTTCAGCGTTATATCTTGTTACGAAGATGTCGTATCCTCCAATACTTTCAGATCCTTTTGCTGCAAAATACAGTGTTTGCCCGTCGTTCATGAGGAAGGGGCAATTAAGTGAATCGATAACTCCAGGTACGGCTATTCCGTTGAGTTCAGTTTCCTCGTCGAATGTTTGCCATGCTTTTTGTTGAGTGTAGAGTCTATTGTTTTTTGCAAAGATTCGTTTAGTACCTATCTCGTTCTGGTATGTAAAGTCTTGGCTGTTGCAAGTGATTTGTCCAGCTTGTGGTGTAAGAATTATTTTGTTGAGCATGTCGCTTTTTGGTACAAGCATACTGTCGATAAAGACGATGCGTTGTGTGTTTTGGACCATTCGTTCGATGCGTGGGTTGATGGTTGTTGTTTCAGCGACAGGTTTTTTTGTTGTCGTTCTTTTTTTCTGTGCAGCCACATTGAGTGTGATGCATAGGGCTAATGCAATAATGATATACCGATTACACATGTTCATTCGTTCTTTAATTAGAAAGCAAAGATACAATATTTTAGTGGAGAGTTTGTCGTTGAGGGTTGAGAATTAAAATATTTTAATACTCTGTGAGCTTTTGTTCGGTTTCGAGTGCGTTCCAGATAGAGTATCTTGCTTGTGGGTTGAGTTGTTGTAGATGGTTGAATACTTGTTTGATGAGTTGCCTGTTTGTTGTGTGCTCATAAGGACAGTTTTTAATTTGTTTCTGATAGTTCTGCTGTATTGCAAACTGCTGGATATCTTGTTCCTGGCAGAGGCAAAGCGGTCTGATGATAGTGATAGGCATTTTGCGCATGCGTAGTATTGCAGGCATCGTGGAGAAGTGTCCTTGGAAAGTGATGTTGAGTAGTGAGGTAATGATGATGTCGTCCTGCTGGTGTCCGAGTGCTATTTTGTTGCAATTGAGTTGTTGTGCGAGGTTGAAGAGTTGTTTACGTCTTTGCCATGAGCATAGGAAACATGTTGGTTTTTGTTTGTTATGCAGAGGCAGCGCCTTGTCGTTCGGGACGGGGGGGATGGATGTGTTAATGATGTGTAGGGGAACCTGCAGCTTGTTGCAGAATTCTTGGAGGTATGTTGTGTCGGTTTGGTAACTGACGTTGCTGATTCGTATGTGTGCTGCGTGCAGTGTGAACTGTGGTACGTGTATGCGTGCTCTTTGTGCGAGCATCTGTAGCATGCAGAGAGAGTCCTTGCCGCCTGAGAGAGCGACGAGTATATTGTCTCCATTTTGTATGAGTTGATATTTGGCGAGAGCCTTGTTGAGGCTTTTCCAGATTTTTTCTTCTGTTGTCATTTCATGAAGACGAGATAAACGGCGCAGATGATGAGCAGGAATGCGAGGACGTGGTTCCAATGTAGTGTTTGTCCTTGAAACATGATGTTGGCGATGACTGCAAAGACTGTGAGTGAGATGCACTCTTGTACGACTTTGAGCTGTACGAGAGTGAAGGGGCCTCCGTTATCGATGAATCCGAGTCTGTTAGCCGGCACTTGGCAGCAGTATTCAAGGAATGCTATAGCCCATGAGAATGCAATGACTGCAATGAGTGGCCAATTATTGCTGACGCCAGCCTGCTGTAGCCGAAGGTGTCCGTACCATGCGAGTGTCATGAAGACATTGCTGAGGATGAGTAAGATGATTGTGTATAGTCCGTTCATTGTTTTTCAAAGCGGAGAAGCCGCTTGGAGCTGTTTGTTTGAAATTTTGGGTGCAAAAGTAATAAAAAGATTAAAGATTAAAGATGAAAGATTAAAAATTAACAATTAAAAAATAGAAGATTAAAAAATATTTGTAATTTTGCAGTCGTCATGAAGAAAATATTGTATTTGTTATTAGCATGCTTTGTGTTGGGTTGTGGCCAGTCGTATGAGGAGACGAAGCGCCAGAAGGGTGTTGAGCGTCTTCGCTTATTGCGTGAGGATTCGGCGGCCCTGAAGATAGCGGTATTGCCGACTATAGACTGTCTTCCACTATATGTAGCGAAGGAGTTGGGCTTGTTTGATACTTCGATCGTAGATGTCCGTTTGAAGGAGTTTACGGCCCAGATGGACTGCGACACGGCATTGTTAGGTAAGAGTGCAGAAGGTGCTATTAGCGACTTGGTGCGTATGGAGCGTGCCGTCCTTAAGGGGGCGAAGATGCACTACGTGGCTCAGACGGGTAGCTACTGGCAGCTGATAAGTAACCGTAATGCTCGAATACGCGAGTTGAAGCATCTGGAAGAAAAGATGGTTGCGATGACGCGTTACTCGGTGACGGATATGCTGACTGACCGTGCCGTAGATAGCGCAAAGATAAAGAGTGAGTATGTCTTTAGGATTCAGGTGAACGATGTGTTAGTTCGTCTTGAGATGTTGGAGAACAACATGATGGATGCGTTGTGGCTGCCGGAGCCCCAGGCTACAATAGCCCGTAAGGGAAAACATCCGGTATTATTGGATTCGCGCCGTATGAAGATGAACTATGGCGTGTTGGCTTTTAATGCGAAGAAGATGAAGACGTTTGAGCGCAAGCAGCAACTTGATGCTTTTGTTAAAGGATATGATGCTGCTTGTGACTCGATTAATAAATACGGAGTGGGACATTATAGACGTATAGTGGCTCGTTATTGTCATGTGAATGAATCGTTGGCAGACTCCCTGCCGAAGGACCTGCGTTTTGACCATGCTCGTGGTCCGTTGCAAAGTGACATTGAGCGTGTGAACAGTTGGTTGAAGAAAACGAAGTAAACAAATATGGAACGAAACGAAGCGCTGAAGCGAGTATTGAGTGCCTTGTCGGATTGTAACTTAGGTTTAGGCTTGACTGAGTTGTCGAACTACCTTGCTGCTTGGCCTATGGCATCGCTTCAATCGCAGCAGGACGCTCTGCGTAACGAATATGAGCTGATGTTGCGTTACTGGAAGGAAGGTTTCCGGGAACCTCGTTTATTGGAGATTTATAACGGTTTGTTGCATCGCTTGTATGTTCTGTATGCAGATGCTTCGTTGGGTCGTCGTATAGGCGGCTCCGCCTATTTGTCATCGAGCTATTCACGTATTATGTCCCAACCGCGTGAATGGTCGGTGGTGAATGTTCGTCAGGAGTTGGAGTCGTTTGTGAGTGATGCAGCTCTGATTGACTTGGAGCCCAGCAACAAACAGGAGCCACAGCGTGAAGCCCTTTATGGTCGTCACTTTGAACGAATGTCGAACTTGTTTGATTACCTGTCGTTGTCGCGCGTGTGGTCCGCATCGACGAGTTCTGCCTTTGAAGAGATGTTGCTATCGCCAACGGTTGACAGCTTAGATCAACAGCTTATTGTTTCGGCACTGACCTTGTCCTTGATGAACATGTTTGACATTAATAAGTTCCGTTTGTTGGTACATGTTTATCAGCGTTCTTCCGATGATGCCGTAAGAGAGCGTGCCCTGGTTGGTTGGGTCTTCGGTCGTAACTATACGCTTTCAGGTCTGTTCCCAGAAGAGCAGCAATTGGTAGATGAGTTATTGACGGACGAGGCCGTGTGTCACGAGTTAGAAGAGTTGCAGATACAACTGATTTATTGTGTTCAGGCCGAGCACGACAATGAGATTATTCAGTCAGAGATTATGCCGGAGCTTATGCGTAACAACCAGCTTCGCATTACCCGTGACGGAATAGAAGAAGTTGAGGAGGATGCATTAGACGAAATACTGCATCCCGAGGCAGACGACGAGCGTATGGAACGTATGGAAGCGTCGATCAGCAAAATGATGAATATGCAGAAAGAAGGTTCTGACATTTACTTCTCAGGTTTTTCCCAGATGAAGCGTTTCCCATTCTTCCAACAATTATCGAACTGGTTCTTGCCTTACACGAGTCATCATCCGCTGGTATTGGAAACGATGAAGTCGGTTAAGTCGAAGTTTCTTGAGAAGTTTGTTGATACTGGTGTGTTCTGTAACAGTGACAAATATTCGCTTGTCTTTGCCTACCAGCAAGTGGTAGATCGTTTGCCTCAAAGTGTGAGGGAGATGATGGAGCATGGTGATTTTCAACTGGCCGATGTTGCATACGTTGATGTTCAGAATCCTACGTTTATTCGTCGTATGTACTTGCAGGATGTTTATCGTTTCTCACGTATAAATCATCATGCAAAAGAGTTTGACCATCCCTTCAAAAAGGACGAAGGCTTAGGCCATATCTTGTTCTTTGCTTCCCCTTTGTTTCATGGAAGCCGTTTAGAGTCACATTTCAATAGAGTCACTGCACATCTTGTCAGACGTAAGTTGTATGACGATGCTGGGCGGATGCTGAATCAATATAGTGAGTCATCACACGATTTCAACTATTACATGGTTAAGGCGTCGGTGTTACAACATCAGTCGGATACTCCGTCGCCGTCAGCTCTTCTGGCATGTTATGAGCATGCGCTGCAGTTGAAGCCAGAACATGAAAAGGCATTGCAAGGGTATGCTCGTACACTTTTCTCACAAGAGAAATACGAAGAGTCATTATCTGTATATGACAAACTGACGACGTTGTATCCTGAGAAGAAAAGCTACGAACTGAACAAGATGGTCTGCATGACAAAGACCGGTCAATATGAGGGTGCCTTGAATACGCTGTTCCGTTTGCACTACGAGTTGCCAGCAGACGATAATGTGGCACGCGTTTTAGCATGGGCATTGACATGTGCTGGCAGATATGACCAAGCCTTACCTTTATACGAGCGTTTGCTGGGCAGCGAATCGGTTGCTGTGGATGATTATCTGAATCAGGGGTACTGCCTGTGGTTTTCTGGACATGTAGAATCGGCAATTGACAGTTTCCGTAAATATATAGCCGATAGTGGTGAGTCGCCAAGTGTCATTATCGATAATGAGCGTCCGCTGATTACTGCAAAAGGCATCACTTATCCCGAGATGATGCTGATGCTTGGCTCCATTTAGTTTTGAGTTGCTGGTAGCACCACGTCCAGAAGATAGGAACGGCAACACCTGCGATGGTGTAAAGCACCCAGAACCAATCTTCTTTTGCATGGTCGTGAATGACCATGTGGCATCCTATCTGCCGAGGGTCAAGTCCGTAATACCATATTTTAATAAGACTGACGATTTTGAACGAGATGATGTGAAAGACGAAAACGGGTAGGGTGTTGTTACCGCAGTAAACGAGAAACTGTTTGATCTTACCATCGTGTTTGTCAATCCACGTACTGACGTTATACACCATCAGACAGCCACATATGGCAGGTAAGGGTAGCGACAGGAACTGTTCGAAAGTAGAACGCCAGTTCATGTTTGCCCATAGGTTTTGTGAGAACCATAAAACGATGATGGCAAACAGTAGCGTGTTCCACCATGTGACACGATATTTGTGCTCTATCTGTCGAAAGATGAAGCCACAGCTAAAGAAAAACACGCCCATTAGGTCACGATAGCCGCCTTGTACGATGTTTACAATCTTCAGGTCTGCGTATGTCTTCCAAGCACAAATGAGCAGAATGAACACACATACACATATAGGAACGTACAACGTGCGTGTGTTGGACATACTGTGCAGTGGAGACTTTTCTTTACTGAGCAGATAGTCGAATGCCTTATATGAAAACAGGAAGACGATGCTTGCCACCAACAAAGCTCTGAAGAACCAGAATGCTCCATTGAGGAACTGATCGTAGCCTCCCATGGTGAAGATAATGTTCCAAAAGTTTTGCTGTATCTGGTGCCACGTGTAAGGATGAGTAACACCGCCTTGCTCGTTACCATAGACCTCGTTCAATATCCCAATGTCGAACATGAAGTTATGGAGTAAGAGGAAGATGACCGACCATTTGACAAATGGAAGATATAGTCCTTTGAAACGTTTTTTGATGAATGTCATTTCATCGTCAGTGTATTTCACAGAGAAGAAATATCCTGATGCAGCAAAGAACAAAGGCATGTGAAATTCATAGAGGAACCTGTGCAGCACGTCAGGTGCTTCTGCATGTCCTATGACCATGAGAATGATGGCAATAGCTTTGCTGATAGAGATAACGGTATTCCGTTTCTGGCTTATTTTTATGATTTGGCTCATAACAGAATAATAGTTATAGGAATGGTGCCAAGAGGTGTGCAAACCAACCACGGAATTTTTGCCATGGCGTACGGAATCGATCCCACTCCTGAGGCGTCAGATAGACACTCTTCTGCTTGTCTCGGTCGAACATTTGGTCTAACTCTCTTGTCGTTTCGGGATCAATAATGACGGCATTTTCCTCGTAGTCCCATCGCAGACTTCTTGCATTAAGGTTAGCGCTGCCTACCGTACAGTATTTCCCGTCAACCATGATGATTTTGGAGTGGTGGAAGCCTGGCTGATAAAGCCAAACGTCTATGCCATGTTTCATCAATTTATGTACGTTATAGAACACACAGTCTGGTGTCAGTGGGATATCACTTTTGGCAGACACCATGATTTCTACTTTTACACCTCGCTTAACGGCATCGCGTAGTGCCTTTTTCAGTTTGTGATTCAGTGTCAGGTAAGGATTTACCAGTTTGATGGAGTCTTTAGCACTGTTGATGGCCTCCAGATAGAATGTGCGTATGATGGCCGGTGTGCGCTTAGGTTCTCGGTTAATGATGCCAACCGTCTTGCGTCCTGCTGTAGCGGTAGTGTCGGGGCGTAGTCCCGTAAAATGGTTATCCTTATATGCTCTGTAGTATTTCTGGTTCCATATCAGGTCTTCGCCTGTTACCTTCTTCCACATGCGTAGGAAGATCATCTGCAGTTCATGTACGGTAGCCCCCTCAATGCGACAATGAATGTCACGCCATTCACCTACCTGTTCAGTGCCTACAATGTAGTAGTCGGCAACGTTCATGCCACCTGTGTAAGCTATTTGTCCGTCAATGACGACAATCTTCCTGTGGTCACGCGAGAAGACATGGTTAATCCAAGGGAAGCGAATAGGGTCGAACTCGTATATCTCAATACTGTCATTCCAAAGCATCTGCAGATGGTTTTTCTTCAGCGGACGGTTATTGGAGTCATTGCCAAAGCCGTCGAACATGGCACGCACCTCAACACCCTCCTTGCGTTTCTCGCGTAGAATGTCGAAGAGTAGGGATGCGATGCTGTCATTGCGGAAGTTGAAGTATTCCAGATGAACGCTACTTTTAGCCTGACGTATGGCCTTGAACATATCTTCAAACTTGTCATGACCATTGAGAAATAGCGTGACCGTGTTGTTGTGGGTGAATTTCACGCCTTCGTTCTCCAGGACTTTCACGATAGTAGAATCGCTACTTTGGGCATAGGATGAGCCTATGCCCATGATGAGCAGACACCATATCAGAAGAATATGCCTCATGACTGACGGTGTCTTAAACGATATTCGAGTGGCGTGATGCCGAACTTCTCTTTGAATGCGTATGAGAAATTCTCTGCAGTCTGAAATCCTACATTGGCAGCTAACTCGTTCATGTTAATATTAGTTCGTGTCAGTAACACACATGCATGCTTCAGTCGTAAGTCGCGCACCACCTCTGTCGGTGTCTTTGTCGTGATGTTACGTATCTTGTGGAAGAAAGGAACGCGTCCCATGCCCATTGCAGAAGCCATCTCGTCGAGGCTGATTTGACCTCTGCTCATGTTATGAAGAACGTATTGTTCTACATTGCGCATCAGTTGTTGGTCCATGACATTGTTCATGGTGTAGTCACCAATCGTTTCGTTTTCATCATAAACACCAGTTGTGAACGCATTACTATTGTCGGTGTCGGGTACGTTTTCGGCAGGCGTGGCATTCTCTTTCGGCTCCATGCTCTCGTTACTGGTGGTCTCCTTGACCTTGTTCTCGCTCTCGTCGAAATAGAATGTCGAAGTGGTCATACTCGAGTTGTGTCCCTCAAGCATACGTGTCTCTCCTCCTTCAATGACATTATGTTGCAGCTCAATAGGAGCAATTCCCAGTACTTTGTTGAAACGTAACACTGCCTCCTGTATGTTGAACGGCTTAGACAACATGTCGTCTGCCGACAGTGTGATGTTCTGGTTTTTCATGTCCTGAGGAGTCAGCACACCATCGGTCATCAGTATGAACTTCGACTTTTCGGTGTTAGGATTCTTCTTCAGGGTGTTACAGAGCTCACTGCCAGTCATTTCACGCATATCTTGTTTGCAGACAATGAGGTCAGGCTTCATGACCTTAATATCGTCAGCCGCTACGGCAATGTTTTTGTAGATACGCAGGTCGTAAATGAACTGTAGCTGTTTCTGTATGAATCCCAGGAAGGCATCGTTGTCGTCAATGAAGACAACGACGAATTTCTTGCTCGTATTCTCAGTATCCTTCGGTTTAATTTCGTATGTCAGTTCGTTCTCTGCTATCTGAGGTAGGCTTACTTCACCTTGGTCATTGAGTCCCATACGATCGTTGACAGAGGAAATAGCTTTCTCCTCCGGATTTTCAAGTATGGTCTGCATCTCCGAGATACGTGTAATAATCTGTAGCATTTGGAAATGTAGCGAGTTCAGTTGTTCACGTTCCTCCAGCGTCTGCTCTTTCTCTGCCAGGCTGCCTATGATGGTAGTCATGCGTGCCATGGGCTGTCTGAGTTCGTCACTTGCTGTCTTGATTTCCTCTCTCTGTCGTTTCAGCTCATTAATGACGTTTTTCTTGCGCTGCCATATCTCCTTGATCTTTTTGATTCCGAAGCGCCACGTAAAGAGTATGAAAGTAATGATGGCAATGTAGATGGCTATCATCCACCATGACAACCACCAAGGACGCTGAATGTAAATCTCCAGTGTGCGTTCTTGATTGCTGACAGCACCCTCGGCACTGATGGCTTTTACGTGCAGTGTATAACTGCCGCTGGATAGGTCGTGGAACGTGACACCATGGTTCAGAGCGTCACCATTTTTCCAGTCATCGTCCTTGCCTTCCATCCAGTACATGAACTGCAGGCGCTCACTCTGGTTGTAGTTACCTGTTGCAAACTTGATGGTAAACGTGTTCTGGTCGTTTGCCAATTCAAGTCTGGAACTTTCGTTGAGTGCAAGGGGCAACGGAACATTACCATCGTACTCATGACCTGTCAGTATCTCCTCTTCACCGATAAACAACTGCGTCAGCATAACGCGAGGCAACGATTCCGTAGCCACTTTAGCGTTTTCGCGTACCCAGTTGATACCATAGAGTCCGCCAAAGAGCACACCGCCATTTTTCATGGTTATGATAGAACCGACATTGAACTCGTTTGACTGCAGACCGTCACTGGTGTCGTAGTTGTAGAGTCCGTAGTTATAACTGTTGTTCTCGTGGTTGCGTTGTACGACGACACGCGATACTCCGTTCTTTGTGGTAATCCAAATGTTGTGTGCCTTGTCTTCTGCCAGTCCGCAAACGGCATTGTTGGTTAAACCTTCCTTCTCGGTGAGTTGGTCCAGTCCATCGTTTTCAAGATTAACAATGTTGATGCCCTCACGTGTACCAACCCAGATGAGTCCTCGCGAGTCTTCTAACACCTGAGTGATATAGTTGCTGGTAAATGTCTTCAGGTTCGAGGTGTTTCCTGTAAGCACTTTTTTCTCTGTCGTGGACAGGTTGAGCAATATCAGACCTTCTGATGTACCAACCAACATCTGGTTGTTGCTGCCGTAGTAGAGCGACGTGATATTATTGGTTGACAACTTGCCGTTCTCGCGGGTATAGCTTGAGAAACTGTTCATCTTCGGGTTGTAAACCTGTAGTCCGCCGTTCGTAGCTATCCAGAGGTTTCCCACCTTGTCGGCGCACAGTGCATTGACATGGTCGTCAATCAGCGTCCTCATGCTGTCCTTTGCCACTGAGTATATAGTACTTGTGCCATCCTTGATTCGGGTCAGACCATTCTGCCGTGAACCTACCCAAATGCTTCCGTCAGGTGTGACAGCCATGGCCGATGTCTTCTTGCTGGCCAGTGTACCCTCATAACCAATGACGCCCTTGTCGCTTGTGCCATACCACAGTGTACCGTTGGCGTCCTGTACGATAGCTGTCACGTCACCGTTCAGTTTAGAATCAAACTTGTAGATGTTCGCACCACAGTAGGCAACACCAGACTTCTCCGTTCCTACCCACAGCAGGTCGGTGTCATCGACATAGAGGCTCTGTATGCCTACTGTCTCGTCGTCCATCCACTGACTGTCGTTCAGGTTGCGTGGATGTACGGACTCCAGTTGATGGTTGCTGACGGTGGCATGTAACAGTCCGTTGCGGTCGGTACCTATCCAGATATTACCCTTGGAGTCGCCTGTCACGCTATTGACGGCGTGGTCAACGCCAATGCCGGTCAGTCCGAGTTGCTCGCCGAATGAAGTGTTCCATTCGTTCGTGTTCTTGTTATAAATGAACAGTGTACCCTGACCGTAGAGCCAGATATTTTCCTGTTGGTCGGTATATGCTTTCAGACTCTTCGTCTTGCGTAGGTGCTGTGCTGCAACGTAGTCGGTGGCCCATACGGTGTGCTGCTGGTGCATCACGTCGCAGCATACCAGTCGTCCGTCGTCGTAAACCATGATGGCTCCGTCTCGGCACTCGCTAATGGAGCAGATGTTACCCTGTGGTATGCCATGGGTGTCGTTTGTATATCCGAACTCGTGAAGCAGTTGTTGCTGCATGTTATAAGCCACGACACCTTTGTTGGGTATGGAAGCCCACAGGTTCTTATGCTTATCTACATAGACGATATTGGGATCACCCTCAATACCCATACGTCCGAATACCTGTTTCATGTCGCGTTCGAAGGTTTCCGTTTGGGGGTGATAGACGCAATAGCCCGAGGCTGTCTCTATCCACAGGTTTCCGTCGAGTGTCTCCTGAAGGCTCAGTATGTAGCTGTCAGACAGTGACGAACCGTCTTGTGAGTCGCTTTGGTAGTTCTTGAACACATAGCCGTCATACCTGTATAGTCCGGCAGGCGTTCCTATCCATACATAGCCTCTTGAGTCTTTCAGTATGCAGTTAACCTGACTGCTGGTCAAACCGTTCTTAGCATCCAGTGTTTTGAACAGATAGACTCCGGCTGCTGCCATAGGCAATAGAATGGCCAGCAAGAGCAGTATTTTCTTGATGTTCCTCATATTCGTCACTCATATATTTTATATCATGCAGGCATAGTGATCGACAACACCCAGCAGGTGGTTGTCATCATCGACTACCAGCACAGTATGTACTTTATATTTGTTCATGATGCGTTGTATCTCTGTAATCTTCGTCTGCGGACTGACGGTCTTGGGTTTTGTCGTCATGATGTCGCTGACTGTACGGTCGAAGAATTTAGCTTGCCATTTCTCCATGGCACGGCGTATGTCACCATCGGTTATCAATCCTACGATGCGCCCGTCGCGCTCTGCCACGCCAAGTCCCAGCTTGCCTTTGCTTACCAGGATGATGGCTTCGCCCAAATGCATCTCTGGCGGTATGATAGGCATGTTCTCCGTCAACATGACGTCTTGTGCTGTGGTCAATAGCCTCTTGCCTAATTCGCCTCCAGGATGGAACTGTGCAAAGTCCTGTGGTTGGAACCCTCGTTTCTCTATCAGTGCCACTGCCAATGCATCGCCCATGGCCAATGTGGCTGTGGTGCTGCTGGTGGGAGCCAGGTTCAGGGGACATGCCTCCTTGGCTACTCTCACGTTGATGTGGCAGGTGGAATATTTTGCAAGAAGCGATTCTGGGTTACCGCTCATACCTGTGATGGGAATATCCATGTGGAGCACCATAGGAATGAAGCGTAGCAACTCATCGGTCTGTCCCGAGTTGCTGATGGCCAGCACCACGTCGTCTTTGGTCATCACGCCTAAGTCGCCGTGGAACACGTCCAGCGGATTGATGAAGAACGACGGTGTGCCTGTCGATGAGAAGGTAGCAGCAATCTTTGCTCCTATATGCCCGCTCTTTCCCACACCAGTGACGATGACCTTTCCCTTACAGTGGTACATCATTTCCACGGCTTTGTCAAACTCTTCGTCCAGCTGTGGTATAAGTCCGAGCAGTGCTTCTGCCTCGTCTTTTATGCATTGTATGGCGTATTCTCTTGATGTCATAATCTTCTTTTATTTATAGGGTTTATGGGGCCTATGAGTCCAATAGGCTGGCTACTAACCCTTCCAGTTTGTCCAACTCCAGCATGTTGGCGGCATCGCTCAGTCCTTCGTCGGGGGTGGGGTGTACCTCGAAGAAGTAACCCGTGGCACCGAAGGCTTTGGCAGCTAATGCCATTGACGGCACGAACCGGCGGTCGCCGCCTGTCTTGCCGTCCGAGCCTCCTGGACGCTGCACGCTGTGGGTACAGTCCATGATGACCGTCGGCACCAATTCCAGCATGTCACTGATGTTACGGAAATCTACCACCAGGTTGTTATAGCCGAACATGTTGCCACGCTCAGTCAGCCAAACCTCCTTGGCACCCGACTCACGGGCTTTTTCCACTGGATAACGCATGTCCTGACCACTCAGGAACTGCGCCTTCTTGATGTTCACTATAGCTCCGGTATGGGCTGCAGCTACTAACAGGTCGGTCTGACGACAGAGGAAAGCGGGTATCTGTAACACGTCAACCACTTGACCAGCCTCCTTGGCCTGGTAGCTCTCATGAATGTCGGTAAGCAGTCGTAGCCCGTATTTCGACTTCACGTCTGCCAACATCTGAAGACCTTTTTCCAATCCAGGACCCCTGAACGAGTGTAGTGACGTGCGATTGGCCTTGTCAAACGATGCTTTGAATATAATGTCGGTGCCCAGCTTCTGGTTAATTTCTACCAGTCTGGCTGCTACGATGTCGAGCAGTTCTGCAGACTCAATGACGCATGGACCCGCAATGAATGTACTTTTCATATTGAGCTTCGATATAATTTATCGTGCAAAAATAATCAATTTTCCTGACATAGGCATAAGTTTAACATATTTTTATGCATGTGGCAGCTGTGAGGCCACATCTTTGATGTGTAGGTCGCGCTGTGGGAATGGTATCTCAATGCCGTTCTCGTTCAGCGTCTGGTAGATGCAAGCCAAGATGTCGCTAACGGCATAAATCTTCTTCACTGCATCAACCCATACGATGAGCTTCATGTCGATACTGCTTTCACCAAATTCTGTAAACACTACCTTGACGGGTTTCGAACGGTCGGTCCATTTGTGTCTAAGTTTTAAAACAGCGTCTTCTACTAAGCTGCTGACTTCTTGGAAGTTACTACCGTATGCGACACCGAAAGGAATGGTGGCCAATACGTAGCCGTGGTTACGAGTCAGATTCTTGTAGTTCTTGGTGAAAAGTTGTGAGTTGGTCAGTGTGATGACCTCACCGTAAAGCGAGTTTACCGTCGTGCTGGTATAGTTGATGCTGGTCACTTTTCCCATGATGCCTTCCACCTCAATCCAGTCGCCGACCTTGATGCGGCCGGTCATCAGAGCTATGCCGTAGTAGATATTCTCGATGATGTCCTTCATGGCAAAACCGATACCGGCTGACAGACCTCCCGATACAACGACTAACCATGTGAGGTTGACGCGGAAGATACTCAGGCTTATAATCAGCCACGTACCCCATACGATGACCTGGATGACATTACGTCCCATCACCGTACGGCTCTCTGCCGTCGAGCTGTCAGCGTGGACGAAGTGCATGCGAAGCAAAGCCAGGATGGTCTTGCTGATGTAGCTGAAGAAGAACCACAGACAAATGATGACGGCAATGCTGATGATGCTTACCTTCAGGTTCTCCATATTTATAAATAGATGGGTAAAGATGTTCCAGCAGATAGCACTCAGGTTGAACACGTCAGCAGCCCACCAGAACGAGAGCATAACACTAATTACGCTGGTCACAGGCAATAGCACCTGGTAGATGAGCAGGTATAGCCAGGTCTTTGTGATGGGCTCCTCACTGTACCCGTGGCGGTCGGCATATTGTTTCAGATAGAGTCGGACGCAGGTAATGGTCAAGACACATGTTAGTTGCATCACCCACCAGATGATGGCTTGTACAGCCAACAGCGTGTAACCTATCCACGAGCAGAACGTGGAGCCGATGAGCACAGCCAGTGAGATATAAGTATAGAACATGTCCGACCGTGGAATGTTCTTGTTGAAACGGCGTATGACGCTCCATTGCCACAGCGTGCAGAGAAGTAGGATAGGGGGGAAGGCGATGTTCACCAGTTCGTTAGGCGTCAGTATGATGCGGAAGGCAAACACTATAAAGCCTACGGCAAGTAACGGTGTGTAGATGCGGAAGGCGCTGTGTATCTGGTCACCCTTGACACGCAGCAGCAGCGAGATAAGTATGACGCCCAGCAGCCATGCATACTCTACCAACAGGTTGCTTGCCATGATAAAGAAGTTCTGCTCTGTCGTGGCCAGCATCACACCCATGATGATGGCAAACGTGATGGTGGTGGTGGCCATGATGGTCAGTCCCCGCTTCTTGTTGAACTCCTCGGTGCGGAAGCGCTTGGGTAGTAGCCAGCGGAAGAACACTTGATTGAGCAGTGTGGCTATAATGGCATAGATGACGATGCTGATGAACAGTCCGAAGATATAGACGCTGTCCCACTGCGAACGCCGTGAGGCACTCGGTGTGTATTTCTTCTCGACGGCTATCTGCATGCGTCGCCACTGCATCGGCAGGTTCTTCAGCAATGTGAAGTAGTTGTCGCCACCATTCTTAAAGATGTCCGTCTGTATGTCGTGGTAGCGTGACTGGGCATAGTCGTTCAGTTGGCTCAGTCGCTTGGACGTGTAGTCATAATCGCTGATGTAATCGGATATCTGCGCGTGGTTCTCCACGAGCGAGGTGCGAATCTTCGTCGCAAGGTCGAGGCACACCAGACGGTCTTGCTGTGCCTGACGGCTCAGACTGTTCACCTTCATGGTCTGCAGACTCACGATGAGTGAGTCGTAACGGGCGATGTCCTCCTTCGTCTGCTTCAGAAAGGCCATGAAGGGCGTCTGCTGTCGTTGGAACTCGTAGTACTGCTCCGTAGCCTCATGGCAAGCGTAGGTCAGGTCGAAGATGTAGTCATTCTCTTGAGAATAGAGCATCAGTGCGTTCTGGTTGCTGCGCTCCATCACGTCGGTCAGCTGCCGGTAGATGCGCTGTTGATATTCCTTGCGGCGTTGCATCTGCAGGCCCAACTCCTGATGGTATGTGGTCAGCTCGCTACGCAGGATGGACAGTGTCTCGTTCAGGTCTTTCTCTTTCAGCACCGCATGAGCCTGTAGCGATGCGATCAGAATGACTATAATGGTAAATATACGTTTCATCTTGGTCATTATTTGGCTTCTATAATTTCTTTTGTTCTAACGCTAAGTGTGGTGCAAAATTACAAAAAATCTACGAATATTGTATGGTGTAAAGAAAAAATTTGTATCTTTGCACAAAATAAAAACAAAACCATACATATCATGATACTCATAGCAGACAGCGGAAGCACGAAGGCTGACTGGACATTGCTCCATTCGCCACACCCACAGCACTGGGACGTTATTGCAACATTTCATACACAGGGCATTACACCCATTCATCAGTCGTCAGACGTCATCCGACAGATTCTCGGTCACGAGCTGATGCCGCAACTATCCACTTTCCCCAGGGCATCACTCGTCAATAGCCGTGCTCTCGAGACGCCATTGCTCCAGCAGATAGATATCTCGTTCTATGGCAGCGGCTGTACGCCTGCCCACGTGCCGGAGATGAAACGCCGGCTGAGCGAGTTCTTCCCTACGTCGAAAATAGAGATTCATAGCGACCTTATGGCTGCAGCACGTGCCCTATGCGGACGAGAGCCGGGCATTGCCTGCATATTAGGTACAGGTGCAAACTCCTGTCTCTACGACGGCGAGCAGATGGTGCAGAACACTCCTGCTATGGGCTACATCCTGGGCGATGAGGGCAGCGGTGCCGTGCTTGGACGGCTTTTCATGAACGCTCTTTACAAAGGACGACTGCCACAGCAATTGCGCGAAGACTTCGAAAAGGAGACACGCCTTACCCAGCAGGACATCATTCAGAAGGTGTATCGCGAGCCACAGGCAAACCGTTTCTTGGCCTCTACCTCCGAGTTCATCAGTCGTCATCTCGATGTGGAACCACTGCGTCAGCTCGTGGTGCAGAATTTCCGCGACTTCTTCAGCCATAACATCGTGCCTTATCAGCGCCCTGACCTGCCTGTAAGTTTCGTAGGTAGCATGGCTTATCATTACGAGAACGAGTTACAGGAAGCCGCTCGTGCTGAGTCGTTTACCGTTGGTAAGGTCATGAAGAGCCCAATGGAAGGACTCATTGCCTACCATAGTTCTTTAGTTTAGAGTTTATAGTTTAACGGGCATGTCGGTTCCC
>JAFPED010000094.1 GCA_017423565.1 Prevotella sp.
ATGTTACATGTTACACTTTATAGCAGAATAGTCATGGTGTTCCATTCTTCTCTCATAAATGTTAAATATGGCTACAATATTTGGCCGTTTCATTTTTATTTTGTACCTTTGTAACAGTATAGGACTAAACTAAAACATTTATACTTTATGAAGGCGAAGTTATTATTTTTGGTGCTGTGCCTGCTGGTGGCAGTTGTAACAGACATGTCTGCTCAAGGAATACTGAAACGCATAGGCAAGCGTATTCAGAACAGGGTGGAGAATACGGTCACCTCGACTGTTGACCGTGCTGTAGATGGTGCAGTAGAAGGGGTGGTGGAAGGTGTGACCGACGCTGCCGTAGGCGATGACGAGGAAGAGGCTGTTGAGCCTGCAGAGCCGGTTGCGGCTGAGGATCCTGGCGTGACGACCAGTTCAGTGAAGAACGACTTTAAGCGTGGCTCTGTTGTCATGTTCGAGGACAACATGGCAGGCGAGCAAGTGGGCGAGTTCCCGTCGAAGTGGGACCTGGTACGTGGTAATGCTGAGGTGGCTACAGTGAACGGAGAAAAGTGTATCGCCCTCATCGACGGCGACGGTTGGATTACTCCATTGGTAAAGGGTGGCATCAAGAACTACTTAGGCGATGAGTTTACCGTAGAGTTCGACATGCTCTTCGATGACCGTCCCAAGGACGGCGCCCCCTCCATTGAGTTTGACTTCATGCACGAGAGCCAGAGTAACGACAATGAAATCTTCACCATTTATTGGTCTATGAGTTACGATAAACAAACGTTCGATTGCGACTACATGCGCCCGACAGACGAAGGATGGACAAGCACGGAAGGACACACCACTGCCCGAGAAGTCGCCACGGTTAACGATGGGCGCTGGCACCACTATGCGCTGTCGTTCAACAAACGTGCCATTAAATTCTATGTCGATGGCAAGCGCATTGTCAACGTGCCTAATGCCAAGGCCGGTGCTGGCTGGTTCACCATTTGGTCAGGTCACAAGGACGACCGTCCCACCTACGTAAAGAACGTTGTAGTGGCCAAGGGTGCTGTTGAGCTCTACGAGCGCAATGCAACGGACGTGTCTGCCGTAGAACGTGCTATTGCAGAAACAGGTAAGTTTGTGACGAACAATATCCTCTTCGAAACGGGTAAGGCAACGCTGAAGCCTGAGTCGATGGCAGAAATTCAGAAGGTAGCAGACTACATGAAGGCGAACCCCACCGTACGTTTCGAGGTGCAGGGACACACGGACAGCCAGGGTTCCGACGCAGTGAACGACCCCTTGTCGCAGCAGCGCGCCGAGGCTGTTGTGAAGGCTTTGGAGGGTCTGGGCGTCGATGGGTTCAATTTGCGGGCTGTGGGCAAGGGCAGTCACGAGCCAGTGGCTCCTAACACCACGGACGAGGGTCGTGCGAAGAACCGTCGCGTGGAGTTCATCAAGAAGTAAGTATATTCTTTATACCGTTATTTCGCCCCGAATGGGTTGTGTCATGAAGTGTCGAACCTGTTCGGGGTCGTTGTATTGTGACTGCAGGAACATCAGTTTGGTGACGGCAGACTCTACCGTTCCGTCGTAACCGCTGATGACACCGGCTTCCTGCAGCTGGTAGCCCGTGTCGTAACGTCCCATCTGCACTTTGCCTTGCATGCATTGACTGATGTTGATGATGACTTTGCCGTGAAGGGTGGCTTCCTTGAGGGCATGCATGACCCACGGACGCTGTGGAGCGTTGCCCGACCCAAACGTCCGCATGACAATGCTACGCAGGTTTGGAGTGGCAATGATGTGCCGAACCAAGTCTTCACGTATGCCAGGGAAGAGGCTGAAAATGATGACGTTATTGTCGAGACGGAAGTGTGGCTTCATGGACTTCTCCCATTGTGGCTTGAGCATGCGTTCAGGGTGGTAGAGTATCTCTACACCAGCATCGGCCAGGTGGGGGTAGTTGAACGACTCGAAGGCATTGAACTCGTCGGCACTCTGCTTGGTTGTACGGTTGCCACGTAGCAGTCGGCCGTTGAAGTAGATGCCCACCTCGGGCACCTGAGCGTGGCCGTCGTCATCCTTGGCAGCTGCTATCTCGATGGACGTAATGAGGTTCTCTTTGCCGTCAGTGCGCAGCATGCCAATGGGCAGTTGTGAGCCAGTGAAGATGACCGGTTTGGTAAGGTTCTCGAGCATGTAGGAGAGGGCAGAGGCCGTGTAGGCCATGGTGTCGGTCCCGTGTAAGATGACGAATCCGTCGAAGCTGTCGTAGTTGTCGGCAACGACATGTGCAAGTTCCGTCCACCGTTCAGGTGTCATGTCGCTGGAGTCGATGGGCGGCTGGAACTGGTAGGTGTCTATAGAGACATCGAACTGTTTGAGTTCTGGAACGTTATGCAGCAGGTGCTCGAAGTCGAACGGCTCCAGCGCTCCTGTTGTCGGATTGCGGTTCATTCCTATGGTGCCACCAGTGTAGATGAGCAGGACTTTGCTGTTATACGTCATCGTTTACGTTATTTTTTCTGCAAAGATAACATTTTTCTGATAATTATTCGCTAACTTTGCAAAAAATAATGTTCAAACTTAAAAACTTAAAACATTCATGAAGCAGTTTAATGACAAGAACTTTGTGCTGGACAACGAGATAGCACAGGACCTCTACCACAATCATGCGGCTAAGATGCCAATTATTGACTATCACTGCCATCTGATTCCAGAAATGGTGGCCAATGACCATGTGTTCAAGAGCATTACCGAGTTGTGGCTTGGTGGTGACCACTATAAGTGGCGTGCCATGCGTACCAACGGTGTTGACGAAAAATACTGCACAGGCAAGGACACCAGCGACTGGGAGAAGTTTGAGAAGTGGGCAGAGACCGTTCCCTATACGTTCCGCAATCCTCTATACCACTGGACGCACCTTGAGCTGAAGACAGCCTTTGGCATTGAGAAGCAGCTGAGCCCGAAGACGGCACGCGAGATCTTCGACGAGGGTAACGAGAAGCTGGAGCAGCCCGAGTTCAGTGCGCGCGGACTGATGCGCCATTACAACGTGGAGTGTGTATGTACGACAGACGACCCTGTTGACGACCTGCATAACCACATAGAGTATGCGCGTAACAAGGCAGAGAAGGACCCCATCATGATTCCTGCCTGGCGTCCTGACAAGGCCATGAACATTGAGAAGCCGGAGTTCCCCAAGTATGTCGAGCAGCTGGCACAGGTGTCAGGCGTGAACATCGTGAAGTTTGCCGACATGGTGGATGCACTTCAGAAACGTCATGACTTCTTTGCTGAACATGGATGTAAGCTGAGCGACCACGGAATAGAAGAGTTCTACGACGAAGACTATACCGACTCGCAGATTGAAGTTATCTTCGAGAAGGCCATGCGCGGTCAGCAGCTGTCAAAACTGGAAGTTCGCCAGTACAAGAACTGTTTCCTCAGCGTGATGGCCGAGATGGATGCCGATGCTGACTGGACACAGCAGTTCCACTATGGTGCCATACGCGACAACAACACGAAGATGTACGAGCTGTTAGGCCCTGACACAGGTTTCGACTCCATTGGTGAGTTCAACACAGCAAAGGCTATGTCGCACTTCCTGGACCGTCTGAACCAGAAGGGCAAGCTTACGCGTACCATATTATACACGTTGAACCCTTGTGCCAACGAAGTGATTGCCACGATGCTTGGAAACTTCCAGGGTGGTGAGCCAGGAAAGATTCAGTTTGGTTCCGGATGGTGGTTCAACGACCAGATGGACGGCATGGTACGTCAGATGAACGCCCTCTCAGTGCTTGGCTTGCTGAGCCGCTTCGTCGGCATGCTGACCGACTCGCGTTCGTTCCTCAGCTATCCACGTCATGAGTACTTCCGTCGTATCCTGTGTAACATTCTTGGAAACGACGTGGAGAAAGGACTGTTGCCCAACGACCACGAGGTGCTGGCACGTATGGTAGAGGACATTTCCTACAACAATGCTCGTAGATATTTCAAGTTCTACTAAAAAAAAGTAGTGAAAGGTGTTTCGCCTTTCACTATTTTTTTGTACTTTTGCACCCAAAACAACTAATATGTATATGAAGAAGAATATTTTGACGATAGCTGTCATACTGATGGCTATGCTTCTCGCCAGTTGCGGAAGTACCAAGAATGTAGCTTATTTCCAGAATAGCGACTTTATTGACGGTGAACAGTCGAGTTACCTCTACGACGCACGAATACTGCCAAAGGACCAGCTCACCATAACCGTGAGCACCACGAACCCTGATGCAGCTGTGCCTTTCAACCTGACGGTGCCAACACCTTATAACACCAACACGCGCAGCACCTACTCACAGGCCATGCTGCAGAGCTACTTGGTGGATAACCAGGGATACATTCAGTTCCCAATAGTTGGTGCACTGAAGGTTGGCGGACTGACGAAGTCGGAGGCTGAGCAGCTCATTCAGACAAAGATACGTCACTACATGAATGCAGAGGAGACACCTATTGTCACCGTGCGCATGTCGAGCTACTCGATATCAGTGATGGGCGAGGTGGCACATCCAGGAACATTCCTCGTGCAGCGTGAGAAAATCTCTATCCTGGAAGCGCTGGCACAGGCAGGCGACCTGACTATCTATGGTGTGCGCGACAAGGTGAAACTCATCAGAGAGGATGCCAACGGACGTAAAGAGTTCCACACGCTGAACCTGAACGACGCGAACATCATCAGCTCACCGTACTATTATCTGCAACAGAACGACATTGTATATGTAGAGCCGAACAAGGTGAAGGCAAGAAACTCGAACGTAGGTACAACCACATCGCTATGGTTCACCAGCGTCTCGATTCTCATCTCGCTGTCGTCGCTGCTTTACAACATCCTGAAGTAACAACTTATAACAGGAGATTAGCACTGGGTTGCTCAATCTCCTGTTTTACTTTCAATAAGACACAAACAGAAAATAAACGAAAGACTAATTAGAACAGTTATGTGTGGAATAGTAGGATACTTAGGAAAACGCGAAGCATATCCCATACTGATTAAAGGACTGAGACGACTGGAGTACAGGGGATATGACTCTGCAGGTGTGGCTCTGATAAACGGCAGCGACGAGCTGAATGTGTATAAGACGAAGGGCAAGGTGGATAATCTCGTGGAATACTGCCACGACAAAGACACTTCTGGTAACGTGGGCATTGCGCACACACGATGGGCCACCCACGGCGAACCCTCATCAACCAACGCTCATCCGCACTATTCGCAATCGAAGAACCTGGCCATCATCCACAACGGCATCATCGAAAACTATGCTGAATTAAAGGAGAAACTCATGGCTAAGGGCATTACCTTCAAGTCGGACACAGACACTGAGGTGGTGGTGCAGTTGGTTGAATATATTATGGAGAAGAAGGAAACCGACCTTCTGACAGCCCTTCAGATGGCACTCTATCAGGTTATTGGTGCGTATGCCATAGCCATCATCGACAAGCGTCACCCTGACCGTATTGTTGCAGCCAGGAAGCAGAGCCCGTTGGTAGTGGGCATCGGACAGGACGAGTTCTTCATTGCCAGTGATGCATCGCCTATTGTGGAATATACCGATCAGGTAGTCTATCTGGAGGACGGTAACATTGCCGTGCTGCAACAAGGCGAGGAACTCAAGGTGGTTGACGTGCTTGACCGCAAGCTGCACCTGGACGTGCAGACAGTCGATATTAACCTGGGTCAGTTGGAAAAAGCCGGCTATCCGCACTTCATGCTCAAGGAGATATTCGAACAGCCAGAGTGTATTACCAACTGCATGAGAGGACGTGTGAGCGTGGATATGGACAATGTGGTGCTCAGTTCAGTCATCGACTATAAACAACAGTTGCTTAGCGCAAAACGCTTTATCATCGTGGCTTGCGGCACGTCGTGGCATGCAGGCCTGATAGGCAAGCAGATTATTGAAAACTATTGCCGTATTCCAGTGGAGGTGGAGTATGCCTCTGAGTTCAGATACCGCAACCCCGTCATCAATAGCGACGACGTGGTAATAGCCATCTCGCAGAGTGGTGAGACAGCCGACACGCTGGCAGCCGTGAAACTGGCGAAAGACAATGGTGCATTCATCTATGGCATTTGTAACGCCATAGGCTCGAGCATACCACGTGCCACCCATACAGGTTGTTATATTCACGTAGGACCAGAAATCGGTGTGGCATCTACGAAGGCCTTTACTGGTCAGGTGACAGTGCTGACGATGCTCGCCCTGGCACTGGCGAAGGAGAAAGGCACCATCCGCCAGGAACGCTATATGGAGATAGTAAGGGAGTTGCATGCCATACCCCAGAAAATGAAGGAGGTGCTGAAACTCAACAGCCGCATTGCCGACCTGAGTCGTACGTTCACCTATGCCAGAAACTTCCTGTACCTTGGACGTGGATACAGCTATCCTGTGGCTTTGGAAGGTGCACTGAAACTGAAGGAGATATCATATATCCATGCAGAAGGCTATCCAGCAGCAGAGATGAAGCACGGACCGATAGCACTTATCGACTCAGACATGCCTGTGGTGGTCATTGCCACGCATAACGCCATGTACGAAAAGGTGGTATCGAACATCCAAGAGGTGAAGGCGCGCAAAGGAAAGGTTATTGCCATTGTGACACGAGGCGACGACACCATAGCACGCATTGCTGACGAACTGATAGAGATGCCTTCGACCATAGAATGTCTGGAGCCGTTGTTGGCTACTATTCCATTACAGCTGTTGGCCTATCACGTAGCCGTGTGCAAGGGACTGGATGTTGATCAACCCAGAAATTTGGCCAAGTCGGTAACGGTAGAGTAGGTGGAAAGTCAGTAATAATGCATATAATAGCCTCATCGGATGAAAATTAATCAGCAATATTTGGCATTCTCATTTTTATTCTGTAATTTTGCCGATGAATAACAATCTTTAAGCTTGATTCTTTATGGAAATAGGTGAATCTTTAGAGGCCAGAATAAACAGAAGCGATTACAAGATACTCATTGTTGATGATGTCGTCAGCAATGTGCTGCTGCTGAAAATATTACTGACAAACGAGAAATTCCAGGTTGTTACGGCCAACTGTGGCAATGCCTGCATTGAACAGGCAAAGAAAGAGAAGCCTGACCTCATACTACTGGACGTGATGATGCCAGACATCAGTGGATTCGACACAGCTGTTATACTGAAGAAAGACCCAGAGACACAAGACATACCTATCATCTTCCTGACGGCACTGAATACCCCCAGTGACCTGGTACATGGCTTCCAGGTAGGAGCTAACGACTTTCTGACAAAGCCGTTTAACAAGGAAGAATTGGTTATGCGTGTGCTGCAGCAAATCAGTCTGGTGGCTGCCAAGCGCATTATCATGAATCAAAACGAAGAACTGAAACGTACCATCTCCAATCGTGACAAGATGTACTCCGTTATTGCCCACGACCTGCGCTCGCCAATGGCATCAATTCGCATGGTGCTTAACCTCGCCGTCAGCGTCATTACACCCGATATGGTAGGCGAAGAAATCTATGGATTGTTGGATAAAGCCAACCGTGAGACAGAAGAGGCTCACGAACTGTTGGATAACCTGCTGAAGTGGACGAAAAGCCAGACCGGACGCCTGAATGTGGTTTATCAGGATATGGACCTCAATGAGGTGGTGCCAGGCGTAGTGGATGTCTTTGTGATGATTGCCGAGATGAAGAAGGTCAAGCTGACGTTCCTGCCAAACAACGACCGCTTCATGGTTCATGCCGATAATGACATGATAAAGACCGTCATCAGGAACTTCATTTCGAATGCCATCAAGTTCTCTAACGAAGGATCGTCCATCGAAGTGTTTATCACCAGGCAGGACAACTTCGCCAAGGTGTCCATACGCGACCATGGTATAGGTATTGCTCCTGACCGTATTGACGGATTGTTCCACAAGGGAGAGACTACCTATGGAACAGGAGGTGAGGAAGGTTCTGGACTTGGCTTGCAGTTGTGTGCCGACTTTGCACGAAAGAATGGTGGCGATGTCATGGTGGAATCAACGCTGGGCGAGGGCTCTACCTTCTCGTGTCTTATTCCGTTAATAGAGTAATCAACGAATACAAACCCCTTCACCTAAGTGGAGGGGTTTTTGTTTCTCCCCCTTTTATTTGGCTATATCAGCATTATTTAGTACCTTTGCATCGTTTTTAGAGAAAGATGTTCAACTTTTAATAATAATTACAGTAAAATGAAAGCATTTGTATTCCCAGGACAGGGAGCCCAGTTCGTAGGAATGGGCAAAGATCTTTATGACAACAACGCAAAAGCAAAAGAGTTATTTGAAAAAGCAAACGATATTCTTGGTTATCGCATCACAGACATCATGTTTGAAGGTACAGACGAGGACCTGAAGCAGACCAAGGTGACACAGCCGGCAGTATTCCTTCATTCGGTTATTTCTGCTATATGCTTGGGTGATGCCTTTGAACCAAAGATGACTGCAGGACACTCTCTGGGTGAGTTCTCTGCACTTACGGCTGTAGGTGCACTGAGCTTCGAGGATGGTTTGAAACTGGTGTATGCCCGTGCTATGGCCATGCAGAAAGCCTGCGAGGCACAACCCTCGACGATGGCTGCCATCATCGGCCTGCCAGACGAGAAGGTTGAGGAGGTTTGTAATGGTATCAATCGCGAGGGACATGTAGTGGTATGTGCCAACTACAACAACCCTGGACAGCTGGTTATTTCTGGCGACGTGGATGCCATCAATGAGGCATGTGAGAAGTTGAAGGAAGCAGGTGCCAAGCGTGCACTGCCCTTGAAGGTTGGTGGTGCGTTCCACTCTCCACTCATGCAACCTGCCAAGGACGAGTTGCAGGCTGCCATTGAGAATACTGAGTTCCATGTGCCTGCATGTCCTGTTTATCAGAACGTGGATGGCAAGCCACATACCGACCCGGCAGAAATAAAGCAGAACCTCATTGCACAGCTCACCTCCAGCGTTCGTTGGACACAGTGTGTGCAAAACATGATTGCCGACGGAGCAACTGATTTCACTGAGTGCGGACCTGGTAAGGCGCTGCAGGGTATGATTGGCAAAATCAACAAGGAAGTCTCTGCTCATGGAATCGAATAAAATGCTCATTTACCAACTCCTTCCCAGGCTTTACGGTAATCGTAACACCATGAGGAAGAAGGATGGTACAATAGATGAGAACGGATGTGGTAAGATGAACGACATTACCACGTCCGTCCTCAAACAATGGGCAAAGACTGGTTTCACACATGTTTGGTACACAGGCATCATCAGGCATGCCACAATGACCGACTATAGTGGCTATGGCATGCCTGCCAACCATCCGGCCATTGTAAAAGGACGAGCAGGATCGCCCTATGCTATAACCGACTATTACGACATTGACCCTGATTTGGCTGTCCATGTTGACATGCGATGGCAGGAGTTCTGTCAGTTGGTTGAGCGTACGCACAAGGCAGGCATGAAGGTCATCATCGATTTTGTGCCCAACCATGTTGCGCGTCAATATCATAGCATCTGCAAGCCAAAGGGCATCAAAGACTTAGGACAGGGTGACGACCAGCAACAGGGTTTCTCACCCCAGAACAATTTCTATTACTGTCCAGGTGAGCGTTTCACACCTTACTTTGACTTGTACCATGGTGAAAAGGAACCTTATTTCGAGGAACCTGCAAAGGCCACTGGCAACGACGTGTTTCACAATGCTCCCAGCAGAAACGATTGGTATGAGACGGTAAAGCTGAACTATGGTGTTGACTACTATGCTGGTAGGGTAGGTCACTTCGACCCCATCCCCTCTACCTGGAAGAAAATGACAGACATTCTGCTCTTCTGGGCATCAAAGGATGTTGACGCCTTCCGTTGTGACATGGCAGAAATGGTGCCTGCTGAGTTTTGGGCTTACGCCACTGAAAAGGTGAAAAAGAAATTCCCTCATATCCAGTTCATTGGTGAGGTATATAACCCTGCTGAGTATCGACATTACATTGCCAGCGGCTTCGACTATCTGTACGATAAAGTTGGCATGTATGACACCATGAAGGCTGTGATGGCACATCAACTGCCTGCCAATGCCATCAGTGCTGCATGGCAGTCAACTGACGATATCAAGGAGCACATGCTTTATTTCCTCGAAAATCATGACGAGCAGCGTGTAGCCAGCGACTTCTTTGCAGCCAGTCCTTTAAAAGGTGTACCAGCCATGGTGGCTCTGACACTTATGCAGCAGAACCCTGTCATGGTGTACTTTGGCCAGGAATATGGCGAGAGAGGCATGGATGAAGAAGGGTTTAGTGGCCATGATGGTCGGACAACCATCTTCGACTACTGGAGCGTTGATACCATTTGCAGGGCGGCTTGGAACACACTGAGCAACGAGGAGCAGCAGACTTATGAGGCCTATAAGAACATGCTGGCTGTGGCAACGAAGGAGAATGCCGTACAGAACGGACTGTTCTTTGACCTGATGTACGTTAATGGTCATCTTGATCGTCAGTATGTCTTCTTGAGAAAAGCTGACAACGAATTGCTGATGGTGGCTGTCAATTTCGACGAACGACCTGTTTCCATAGGTGTCAATATGCCATCCCATGCGTTTGACTATCTTGATATTCCAGAAAAGACATTCGATGCCAAGGACTTGCTGACAGGTCAGAAACAGGCATTGCAGCTGAAGAAGGACGGTTGTGTAGCCTTACAACTGGAATCTAACAGTGCTCGTGTGTTGAAAATAAAAATAAAAGGTACGACGAAGAAATGAACGACATTATTCTGAACGACCATAACAAGGACGAATTTCCTCCTGCCCATACAGCCGAACATCTGTTGAACCAGGTGATGAATCGGCTGTTTGGGTGTGAGCGTTCTACGAATGCCCACATAGAGCGTAAGAAAAGTAAAATGACTTTCCTATTGGATCATAAGCCATCGCGCCAGGAAGAGAAAGAGATAGAGCGTATGATGAAACAGGTCATTGAGGACGACTTGCCTGTGACGTTCGAATATGTGACTCAGGATGAATTGCCTGAAGGAGTGTCGATGGATCGTTTGCCTGATGATGTGAGTGAGACCATTCGTCTTGTGCGCATAGGCGATTTTGACGTTTGTCCTTGTATTGGCAAACATGTTCGCTCAACAGCCCAGATTGGACGGTTCGAAATGTTAGGTACCAACTGGGACGAACACGAGCACACGTTCCGCGTCCGTTTCAAAGTGGTTCAGTGAAGTAATTAAAGCGCAATTTTCATAAATACAGGAAGGTGATCGGAATAGGATATCTCCTTCGTGTAATAAGTAATGCCTTCCAGACTCTCGTCGTGGAAGATATAGTCGATGCGGAATGGTTTGCTTGGTTCACGGAACGTATAGTTGAAACCACTGCCACACTCCTTGAAACCATCCACCAGATTTCCCAACAGCGTATTGTAAGTATAAGAGTAGGGAACATCGTTGAAGTCGCCACAGAGAATGCATGGAACGTCGCTCATGGCTACCTCGTTGGCTACTAAGCGAGCCTGTCCGGCACGGACAATCATGCCCAGGGTATAGTTGCCATAAATGGCCTTTACCAAACGATTGTTCTCAACGCTTCTGCCCTGTGCTACAATCTTCTCGGCTTGGTGCTTAGCACGGTTGAAGCCTGTTGTCTCCAAGTGGACGTTGAAGACGCGCAGCAGTTTTCCCTTGACATCGATGGTTGCCCACATCGCACTGTTGTTGGTTGTCCAGCCTGTTCCATCGCCATGGTCACTGAAAGGTATGTTTTTCTGCTCCTTAATAGGGTAACGGCTGAAAATCACCATGTCGCTCTCACCCATTGCCATGTATGGAAAATACTCTTTATAGCTGTCTGAGTTTTTCTTGTCACCATTGGCATCAGCATACTCTTGTAAGCATAATACATCAATCTTCTGGCGTTTCATTTCAGCCAGAATGTCCTCTGCCTTAAAACCAGTCGTCTCACGTCCGAAGACCTGAACGTTGTAACTTGCAATCTTCAATCCTTTTATATTGTCAACATTCGAAGGTTGTGAGCGCAGCTGGAACAGCGTGCCCATGTAAGGAATACTGCACAGGATGGGAATGATGGGTAGTGCAATGTATATCCAACGGCGACGTATTATCCAGTAAATAAGCAACAATACGTTCAGTATAATAAGTATTGGCAGGATATAAACCAGCATGGCCATGGCAGTGTTACCTACAGGATCAACTCTGCCACCAAGGAGTCCGGCAAAAGTGAAAAGCATTACAACGATGGTTGCAATGAGGAACATGAGTGAGAAGTATCGATAAACAGCTAACTTTCCCATAGCAATGTCTTAGTCTTTTATGTATTTATTGACCACTTCAATGAGATCTTCCACACGGAACGGCTTGGCCAGGAAACCGTCGCAACCGGCATTCTTCGCCTCGCGAATGTTTTCATCAAACGCATAGGCACTCAGTGCTATGATGGGAACATCGTGATTGACTTCCTTAATGATACGTGTGGCATCCAGACCGTTCATGTCTGGCATGCGGATGTCCATGAGTATCAGGTCGGGTTTCTCATCCTCACTGAAAGTCACAGCTTCTATACCGTTTTTGGCTCGGATGAGACGGTAGCGCTTGGCCAGCACAATCCTCACGAGTTCGAAGTTGCTGTCCTCGTCCTCTGCTACCAATATGAGTTTCATGTCGTCCGAGTTGGTCTTCGTACTCACACGGATGGTACGAGAGTTGGTAGTGATACGGCTGTTCTTCTGTAAACCTCCGATGGTTCCATCGAATGGCAGTATGAACGTAAATGTGGAACCTTTGCCCAACTCCGAATTGACAGAGATGGTGCCTCCCATTTTCTCTATGATAATCTTGCTCAGAGGAAGCCCCAGGCCATAGCCGTTCTGCATGGTCTCTGCATCCTTCGACACATAGGTCTCGAAAATGTTTGGCAGGTCTTCAGGTGAAATGCCTGAGCCTGTATCGCTGACGTAGAATTCTACATCCTGGCCGTCGTTCACCAGACGGTAACCATAGGTGATGCTGCCATTTGCCGTATGTTTCAGAGCATTGCTGATCAGGTTGGAAAAGACTTGGATAAGTCGGTTCTCGTCCGTATTCAGCGTCACCATCATGTTTGGGCTGTTCCAAACCATGTTGACAGAGTCAGGGCAGCGGAACTTGAACATCTGCTTCAGGTCCTGGCATAAGTTATTCAGGTTGACGCTGCTCTTCTTGATTGTTATTTCACCTGCCTCAACCCTCGACAAGTCGAGTATCTCGTTAATCAGACTGAGCAGGCGGGCGTTGTTGCTTTCAATAATTTCCATGAACTTCATGCGTTCCTCTGCAGAGTCGGTTTCTGCCATAATACGTGAGAAACCTTCTATGGCATTCAGGGGAGTGCGTATTTCGTGGCTCATGTTGGCTAAGAACAATGACTTCATGCGGCTGGCTTTTTCGGCCTGCTGCGCTTTCTCTTCGTATTCTTTTAGCTTCGCTTCAGTCTCTTCTAACTTGTTGTTAGTTTGTTGTATTTTCTGACTTGCTTCAGCTAATTTCCCTAATAAAAAATCTTTCTCTTCTTGTTCCATCATTAGTTTTGCGCGTTTCCTTTTGCAAAAATACTAATTTTATTCGAATTAACCTAACTTTACTTTGATTTTTTAGCCTCTTTTTGCTTTTTCCCATGCACCGTTGCTCTTATGACTATTTAAGTAGGCGATACCTTTAAATACATTAAAGTTCATGAAGAGGAAGTAGTATGGGATATAAAGCAACTTGTTCTTTTTGCCCGTTCTTGCCAAGAGCCAGCCACACAGGGCAGCCAAATAAAAAAGACTCTGAAGCACAAGAAGGACAATATATGTGATGCCTCCTCCAAGGATGACCAGCGCTATGTTCAGCGGAATGAGTGCCAACAAGGCAAAGGGCGTGACGGTCCACCTTAGAATGCGATGTGATAACAGCTGAAAAGCGACGATAGGATGACGTAACGGGTTGAGCAAATGCTTCAGCCGCCAAGTACTCTGCAGTCCGCCAGCTGCTATGCGACGTTTGCGCTTTGATTCCTCTTTGGCGTCAGCAGAGCCATATTCCATGGCATAGGCATCAGGAGTGTAGGCAATGCGATAGCCGTCACCAACTAAGAGCATGGACAGTATGAAGTCATCCAGCAGCGTGTCCTTTGGCATCTCCTTGTAGAGTGACGTACGTATGGCACATAATTCGCCAGCTGCTCCCATGGCAGAGTAAAGCTCACTGTCCAAACGTTTCAGTGTACTTTCATATTTCCAGTAGATGCCTTCTCCCTCTGCTACAGCATCACTTTCGTTCCTGGCCTTTACACGTTTCTCGCCAGCCACACATCCCACTTTGGGGTCCATGAAGCAGTGAACCACCTCACGTACGGAGTCCTTATTCAGAATAGTGTTTGCGTCGGTCATGATGACCAATGGTGTCTTCACGCTCTTGATGCCATGGTTTAAGGCTGCCGTTTTGCCCTCACGTTCAGGCTTGAACACCACCTCCAAATCATTGTAGGCAGCTAATTTGTCATTCGTACCGTCATTGGAGCCATCAGTAACCCAGAGCACCTTCAGCTTGTCTTTGGGGTAGTTCAGACTGTGGGTGTTTTCCATCTTCATGTCAACAATGTCTTCCTCGTTGAAGGCACATATCATGAGGGTCACTTCTGGTAAGTCAGCATCACAGGGGAGGGGTTGCCTGAGTCCTTTCCGCTTGAAAAGACGCTTCAGCAGCACCATGGCATAGAGCACAATCCCATAGCCCACATAGGTATAGACTACGAGTGCTAAGCAAATCCAGAATAATATTTTTAGTGTCAGCATTGTTTAGAAAAAAGTTTCTACGCTGCAAATATAATGAATAATTATGATATAACAAAAAAATACGGAAACATTATGTAGTTTCCGTATTTCTTTTTACTGTCCTTCCATCTCTTCTTGCATGTCGATGAATTCTCCTTTCTTGTCGTAGAACTCATATTGTAGGAATGCAAGTTTCTGAGATGCGATGATGTTCACACCTAATCCATACTTCATTTGCCATTTACGTTTCAGTGAAACGATACCCTTGTTGATATAAGCGGCAACATAAGGATGAACGTGCAGGTTGAAACGCTTGATACCTATCTTGTTAACCAGACGGTCAATCTTGCTCTCTAACTGATCGGTGAAAAGTATCGACGACTTGATTTTTCCTTTACCCATACAGGTAGGACAGGTTTCTTCTACATTTACGTCCATAGCCGGACGAACACGCTGACGAGTAATCTGCATCAGACCGAACTTGCTCAGTGGCAAGATATTATGACGGGCACGGTCTTTTTGCATGTTCTTACACATGCGTTCGTACAGCATCTGACGATCCTCAGCCAGGTTCATGTCAATGAAATCCACAACAATGATGCCACCCATGTCGCGAAGTCTTAACTGGCGTGCCAGCTCATCGGCTGCACCCAGATTGGTTTCGAGGGCATTGGCTTCCTGACCGTTTTCCTTCTTGATACGGGTACCGCTGTTCACGTCAACCACATGCATGGCTTCGGTATGTTCGATGATGAGATAAGCACCACGCTTGTAGTTGACTGTCTTGCCAAACGACGACTTCAACTGTTTGGTGACGTTGAAGTTGTCGAAAATGGGCACAGTGCCAGTATAGCGCTTGACAATTTCTGCCTTTTCTGGCGCTATCAGTGCTACATAGTCCTTAATCTGATGGAAAATATCCTCATCATTCACATAAATACCATCGTAGGTAGGGTTGAATAAGTCGCGAAGCAAAGCAACAGCCCTGCTGGTTTCCTCAAATACCAACTGAGGACGCTCCGTTGTCTTCTGCACCTTGGCAATGGCGTCTTCCCAGCGTTTCATTAGTATTTTCAGTTCTGCATCCAGTTCGGCTACGCGTTTGCCTTCTGCTGACGTACGTACGATGATACCGAAGTTCTTGGGCCTGATACTCTGCATGAGTTGTTTCAGACGAGCCCGCTCTTCGCTTTTTTTGATTTTAGAAGATACAGAAACCTTATCGTTGAAAGGCATCAGCACGATGTACCTGCCTGCAAAACTCAGTTCACATGTCAGACGAGGACCCTTCGTGTTGATGGGTTCTTTCACCACTTGAACCATTACTTCCTGGCCAACCTTCAGTGTCGTGGCAATGCTGCCTTCCTTGGGCAGGTCGGGTAGGTGGGTGGCTTTCGAAATAGGATAAAGTTTCTTCCTGTCGCTCTGTACTTGTTTAAGATACTTTTCGTAAGAGCTGTATTGAGTGCCTAAATCAAGATAGTGTAGAAACGCGTCACGTTCTGCGCCTACATCCACGAAGCATGCATTCAGTCCTGGCATCAGTTTACGAACCTTTGCCACATAAATGTTGCCCACGGCAAACGATGCCGACCGAGTTTCTTTCTGGTATTCCACCAGACTTTTGTCCTCAAGCAGCGCTATCGAAATATCCTTGGGCTGGACGTCAATAATTACTTCGCTAGTCATCTCAATTCATATTAAAAAAAGGGTGTACCTCATAGATAAAACCACTCAGTACACTCCTTCCATTCCTTTTGTCCCGATGAGGAACCGCCGACGGGCTTACTTGCTCTTATGACGATTCTTTCTCAGTCTCTTCTTCCTCTTGTGAGTAGCCATCTTGTGGCCCTTTTTCTTCTTTCCGTTTGGCATAGTTGTTAAATGATTTTATTTTACAATATATTTTTGTCTTTCTCGATTTATTTCATCTTCTCAACGAAGCTCTTGGCAGGCTTGAATGCAGGGAAGTCGTGTGCGTCAATAACGATGGTGGTATTCTTTGAAATGTTACGAGCGGTCTTCTGAGCACGATGCTTAACAATGAAGCTGCCAAAACCGCGCAAATAGACATTCTCTTTATTCGTTGCAAGACTTTGGCGAATCTCTGCCATAAATGCTTCAACGGTTACCGTCACGTCCTTCTTGGGAAGGCCTGTCTGTGCCGAAATCTTGGTGATAATATCTGCTTTTGTCATGATTAATAATGTTGTTTACTTATTACTTGTTTCCGAATTGGGATGCAAAGATACTGATTTTCAGCCGAAAACGAAAATCTTTCGGCAATTTTTTTCAAAAAATAAACATTTTAGCCCCTTTATTACCCATAATTTATGCCATAATGTGCTATATACATTATTATATTATTAGATTGTGACTTGAGATTTGAGGTTTGGATGTGAAGGCTTGAGATACCTTTTTATTGTTAATTTCTCGTATTCTTTTCCCGTTTTCATTTTCTTTCCTTATCTTTGCATTTTGGAACTAAAACAGAAACAAAACGATTATGGTTAAGCACATTATTCTTTGGACGTTGCGTCCTGAACTCTCCGAGGAGGAAAAACAACAAGTCAAAAAGGGTATCAAGGAAGGATTAGAGGGACTGGTAGGACAAGTTCCGGGCCTTATTGATGTAAAGGTTAATATTGACGGACGACTGGACAGCTCAACGGCTGACGTCATGCTCGATAGTACCCTGGAAAGTCCAGAGGCCCTTCGTCAGTATGCTGTTCACCCAGCTCATGTGGCTGTTGCCAACGGCAAGGTACGTCCGTTTACTGTTCAGCGCTCGTGTCTTGACTATGAGCTCTAAACTTTTTCACCGTAGGGTTATCATTTGCTGATGTTCCCTACGGTGAAAGTTTTTTTATAGAGTGAATGTCAATTCCTCTTTGTCTGGATGTTTGTCAATATGTATGGTGGCGCCTGTCGAAAGCTCTTCATTGATGATCATCTCTGAAATACCATCCTCGATATAGGTTTGTATGGCACGTTTCAGTGGACGTGCGCCAAACTGTACGTCATAGCCTTTATTGGCAACAAACTCCTTCGCCTGCTCACTCAACTCCACCTTATAACCTAAGGTGTCGATGCGTTTCCAGAGGGCTGACAGCTCGATGTCGATAATTTTCTTGATAGCCTCCAGGTCTAACTGGTCGAAGGTGATGATCTCATCAAGACGGTTGAGGAACTCTGGTGAGAACTGCTTGCTCAGGGCTTTCTGCACAATGCTTCGAGCATGTTCCTTGTCTTGTTCGTTCAACGCCAGTCCTCCCTGAGAGGAGTTGAAACCGATGCCTCGTCCAAAATCCTTCAGCTGACGTGTGCCGGCATTGGACGTCATGATGATAACCGTATTGCGGAAATCTACAAACCGTCCGTTACCGTCGGTGAGACGTCCTTCGTCGAGCACCTGAAGCAACAGGTTAAACACGTTGCCATGGGCTTTCTCTATCTCGTCAAGTAACACAATAGAGTAGGGGTGACGACGTACTCGTTCTGTCAGTTGTCCGCCTTCTTCATAACCTACATATCCTGGAGGGGCTCCAATGAGTCGGCTGACGTTGAACGATTCTGTGTATTCACTCATGTCAACACGTATCAGCGCATCGCTTGAACCAAACATGAACTCTGCCAGTTTCTGGGCAAGATAAGTCTTTCCTACACCAGTGGGACCAAGGAACATGAATGCGCCAATAGGATGATTGGGATCTTTCAGACCAACACGGTTACGCTGAATGGCACGAACCATTTTCTCGATGGCTGCATCCTGGGCAATGACGTGTGACTTCAGGTCCTGTGCCATACCCTTTAGTCGGATACCTTCCTGCTCTGCCATGCGCTGCACAGGAACACCCGTCATTCTTGACACAACCTCGGCAACCTCTGTCTCGCTGACAGTCTGACGCTCTGTGTTCTCACCCGAAGTCCACTGGCGGTTCAGCTCTGCCAACTCTTTTTCCAGGATGGTCTGCCGATCGCGATAACCTGCTGCCAACTCGTAGTTCTGATTGCTTACGGCATTGTTCTTCTGTGTAATGACTTCTGCAATCTCTTGTTCTTTCTGGGTTATTTCTGGCGGAACCTGTTCGCTCGACAGATGGACGTGTGATCCTACTTCGTCCATCGCATCAATGGCTTTGTCAGGGAATGCACGGTCGGAGATGTAGCGTTGTGTCAGATTGACACATGCTGACAGTGCCTCCTCAGTGTAATTGACATGGTGATGATGCTCATAACGGTCTTTGATGTTATGTAGGATGTGTAACGTCTCCTCGGCAGTGGTAGGCTCTACAATGACCTTTTGGAAGCGACGTTCCAGCGCACCGTCTTTTTCTATGGAGTTACGATATTCGTCCAAGGTGGTCGCTCCAATACATTGTATTGTGCCGCGTGCCAGCGCTGGTTTCAGGATGTTGGCTGCATCCATGGAGCCTGGGGTGGAGCCTGCACCAATGATGGTATGTATCTCGTCGATGAAGATAATGATGTCTTCATTCTGTTCAATCTCCTTGATGAGGGCACGTATGCGCTCTTCGAACTGTCCCCGATACTTCGTGCCGGCTACTACAGCTGTCATGTCGAGTGACACGATGCGCTTGCCAAAGAGAATGGGTGATGTATGGCGTTGGGCAATCATCTGAGCCAGTCCCTCTACGATGGCGCTCTTTCCTACTCCTGGTTCACCAATAAGTATGGGGTTGTTCTTCTTTCTACGTCCTAAGATTTCAATGACACGCATCATCTCGTGCTCGCGTCCTACTACGGTGTCGAGTTTGCCTTCCCTGGCAGCCTTTGTCAGGTCAGTGGAGAAATTGTCGAGAACGGGAGTCTTCGACTTCTGCTGGGTCTTGGTAGTGACCATTGACTGACTGTCATTGTTGGAGTTATGAGTTCCTTGGGCGTTACTTTCCTCTTCCTCAAATTCTTCATCAGGCAGCCCTATGCCATTTTTTATCTCGTTCTGTTTTACTTGTAGCATGGTAAATACGTCTTCATAATTCATGTTGTTCAACTCCAGCACGCTCTTGGCTCCATTATCCACCTGATCATGGAGGATAGCCAGTAGTAAGTGCTGTTCGTCGATGCGTTGTGTATGCTGTATGCGTGCCTCGAGGACGGCCAGTCGCAAGATGTTGCTGGCTTTCTCGTTCAGCACTAATTCATGTGTCTTGACGGGCATGGAAATCTCGTCTTCGCGTACTTTGTTCTCAAGTTCTGTCTTCACGTTTTGTGTGTTGATGTCAAGTCGTTTGAACAAATCGATGACAGGTCCGTCCTTCATCCGTAGTAATCCGAGCAGCAAGTGCTCTGGTCCTACTGAAGGGCTTGCCAGTCGTGCAGCTTCTTCGCGCGAGAAGGCGAGTATTTCAGACACTTTAGGTGAAAATTGGCTTGTCATGTAATGCTTCTTCCTTTCTGTGAATATAATTAGTTTACAGTGGATGATTAGCAAATAGTGTGCCAAATATGTTTTTAGCGCAATAATGCTTCTGCTCGTTTGAGGTCTTCTGGTGTGTCAATACCTACTGTTTCCACATTTGTCCGTCCTACACGGATGCGGTATCCGTTCTCAAGCCATCGCAACTGTTCCAGACTCTCTGTCAGTTCAAGTGGCGACTGTGGCAGTTGTGTGATGGCGTGTAACACCTGCCTGCGGTAGGCGTAGAGCCCCAGATGTTTGAGGTAGGGGAACTCGTTTAGCCAGTCTTTTGTCTCTTTTCCACGTACGTATGGGATTACTGAACGGCTGAAATAGAGGGCAAAGCCGCGACGGTCGCAAACTATTTTAGGAGAGTTAGGATTCTCTACAGCCTCCATTGTCTCAAAAGGCTTACCCAGTGTACCTATCTGTGTGTCAGGGTCGTCAAAAAGCTGACATAATGTCTCTATCTGTGAGGGTTGTATGAAAGGCTCGTCACCCTGGATATTCACAATAACATCGGCTGTAGTGCCAATCTTCTGGCATGCCTCTTCTATGCGGTCGGTTCCGCTTTTATGGTCGGCACGTGTCATGATTACTTGTCCGCCAAATTGGCGCACAGTGTCAGCTATTCGCTCGTCGTCAGTAGCTACATAAGCCTCGGGGAGCACTTTGATAGCTTGTTCATAAACACGTTGGATAACAGGTTTGCCACCCAGCAGTGCCAGTGGTTTACCAGGAAAGCGCGACGATGCATAGCGCGCAGGTATGATAGCAGTGAACTTCATAATAAATACTAAATTTTCCGCAAAGGTACAAAAAACTCTTAACTCTTAGCCATTAACTCTCAACTTTTTTCTAACTTTGTATGGTTAAAACACAGCGAACAATGAAACTACGTCATATTTTATCTATCATATTATTAGTAACACCGTTGATAATGAGTGCCCAGAAAATAACTCTTGGCTCGTGCGAAACCCATGATGGTGGTCTGTACAACGGTGAGATGCAGGGGGGTAAGCCTCACGGTAAAGGAAAGACAGTCTTCAGTGATGGTAATTCTTATGAAGGCGATTATTTCAAAGGGCTTCGTCATGGCTTTGGTGCTTTTACGTTCTTCGACGGTGAAAAGTATGAAGGCGAGTGGTATAAAGACCATCAGCACGGACAAGGAACCTACTACTTCCTTAATAATAATAAATATGTAGGCCTGTGGTACATCGACGTGCAACAGGGCATGGGCACCATGTATTATTATAATGGTGACATCTATGAAGGAAACTGGGAGAACGACCGTCGCCATGGAAAGGGAAAATATACGTTTGCCAATGGTGCCTACTATGATGGTGACTGGGTAAACGACAAGAAAAGTGGACATGGAAAGTACGACTGGGGTGACGGTTCAACCTATGAAGGTGAGTGGCGAGACAATCAACGTAATGGTCGAGGCACGTTCCGTTATGCTGACGGCGATGTCTATGTAGGCCAGTGGAAGGACGACGTACAGAATGGCCGTGGTATTTATAAATTCCAGAATGGCGACACCTATGAGGGCGAATACGTCGATGGTGAGCGTACTGGAACAGGTATTTTTACCTATGCTAACGGCGATAAATACACGGGCCAATTCCTGAAAGGCGACAAGCACGGACAGGGTACGTTGGTATGGAAGAACGGCAATACCTATACCGACCAGTGGCAAAACGACAAACCCAATGGGCATGGTAAGCTGTCAACCAAGAACGGTGACGTGTTTGAAGGTGACTTCAAGGATGGAAACATTGATGAAGAGGGTATAGCTCGCTATGCTGACGGTTCCAAATTCAAGGGTACGTTCAAAGCGGGACGTCGCAATGGACCAGCCATTGAGGAGGATAAGGACGGTAAGCGTTTCGAAGGTACCTATGTGGATGACCGCCGTGATGGTCGTTACATTGAGCGCGACCGTAACGGTAACATCACAGAACAGGGTACTTACATCCGCGGACGGAAGAAGAAAGACTAATTTATTTAAAACAATTTTCGCTATGATTATTGACACGTTAGACCATTTGAGCAGCTATGAGACTATGAATCCGCTGTTCGCACAGGTGGTGGCTTTCATGAAAGAGCACGACCTGAATAAGATGGAACCCGGCAAGTATGAGATTGCCGGTCGTGACCTCTTTGTTAACATTACCGTTGCTAAAGGCAAGTCGCCCGATGAGGCTGTTCTGGAGACCCATCGTGACATGATAGATATCCAGATTCCTCTGTCAGGTGACGAGACCTATGGCTACACGCCTGCTTGTATGTTGCCAGAAGCACCGTACAATGCAGAGAAGGACATCACCAAGTTTGGTGACTTGGCTGCCGACTGCTATGTTACCTGTCATCAGGGCATGTTTGCTATTTTCTTCCCACAAGACGGACATGCACCATGTATCTCGTTTGAACCAGAGATTAAGAAAGCTATTTTCAAAGTAAAAGCATAATATTATGGCTACTACAAAGAAACCTACAACAAAGAAAAGTGCAAAAAAGACTGTTGAGAATCCACATATAGGACTCGTTCAAAACGATGGATGGCTTGAACCGTATGAAGAAGCTATCCGTGGTCGTCACGATCATGCTCTTTGGAAACTTGGACAACTGACACGCAATGGTAAGCAGACCCTTTCACAGTTTGCATCTGGTCACCTGTATTTTGGCTTGCATAAGTTGGCTAAGGGTTGGGTGTTCCGTGAGTGGGCACCTAATGCCACTGACATCTATCTGGTTGGCGACTTCAATGACTGGAAGGAAACAGAGAAATATCGCTGCAAACGCATAGAAGGTACTGGTAACTGGGAACTCAAACTTTCTGAGAAAGCTTTGAAGCATGGTCAGCTGTACAAGATGAAAGTACACTGGAATGGTGGCGAGGGAGAACGCATTCCTGCTTGGTGCCGTCGCGTTGTTCAGGACGACCAGACCAAGATATTCTCTGCTCAGGTATGGAATCCAGAGAAGCCCTATGTTTGGAAGAAAAAGACTTTCAAGCCTCATACTGATCCGTTGCTTATTTACGAATGCCATGTAGGTATGGCTCAGGATGCCGAAAAAGTCGGTACCTATAAAGAGTTTACGGAAAACATCCTGCCACGCGTGAAGAAGGACGGATATAATGCTATTCAGGTCATGGCAATACAGGAGCATCCTTATTATGGCTCCTTCGGTTATCATGTCAGTTCATTTTTTGCTCCCAGCAGTCGCTTCGGTACTCCTGAGGAGCTGAAGGAGATGATTGACACCGCTCACAAGATGGGTATTGCTGTCATTATGGATATCGTCCACTCTCACGCCGTGAAGAACGAGGTAGAAGGTCTTGGCAACCTTTGTGGCGACCCCAACCAGTTCTTCTATCCCGGAGATCGCCACGAGCATCCCGCCTGGGATTCGTTGTGCTTTGACTATGGTAAGGACGATGTACTACACTTCCTGCTCTCCAACTGCAAATACTGGATGGAAGAGTTCAAGTTCGACGGTTTCCGTTTTGACGGTGTTACCTCCATGCTGTACTACAGCCATGGTCTGGGAGAGGCTTTCGGTGGCTATGGTGATTACTTCAACGGTCATGAGGACGACAATGCCATCTGCTACCTGACGCTTGCCAACTGCCTGATACACGAGGTCAATCCCAATGCTATCACTATAGCTGAGGAAGTTTCTGGTATGCCTGGCTTGGCAGCTAAGTTCGAGGATGGAGGCTATGGTTTCGACTATCGCATGGCAATGAATATACCAGACTATTGGATCAAGACTATCAAGGAGGTGCGCGATGAGGACTTGAATGTTTGCTCTATTTTCTGGGAAGTAAAGAACCGCCGTCCAGATGAGAAGACTATTTCTTACTGCGAGAGTCACGACCAGGCACTGGTGGGCGATAAGACTATCATCTTCCGTCTCATCGATGCTGACATGTACTGGCACTTTGCCAAAAAGGATGTGAACGACATCGCACAGCGTGGTATTGCCCTGCACAAGATGATACGTCTTGTAACGGCAGGTGCTATCAATGGTGGTTACCTGAACTTCATGGGTAATGAGTTCGGACATCCAGAGTGGATTGACTTCCCACGCGAGGGAAATGGCTGGTCATACAAGTATGCTCGACGTCAGTGGAACCTTGTTGATAATAAAGACCTCTGCTATCATTGGCTGGGCGATTTTGATCGGAAGATGCTCGAAGTCATCAAGAGTCAGAAGAATTTCCAGAAGACTCCAGTTACAGAGATATGGCATAACGATGGTGACCAGGTTCTTTGCTTCATGCGTGGTGACCTTGTCTTTGTATTCAATTTCTCGCCGACTCGCAGCTATACAGACTATGGCTTCCTTGTTCCTACAGGTACCTATGAGGTAGTACTCAATACCGATGCCAAAGAGTTTGGAGGCAATGGCTTTGCTGATGACAGCGTGACTCATCTTACCAATTTCGATCCTCTCTATGTGAAGGATCATAAGGAATGGTTAAAGCTTTATATTCCAGCACGTTCGGCTGTAGTATTGAAGAAAGCGTAAAACAAAAAAGCCAGGCTAAATAATCAGCCTGGCTTTTTTGTTTATTGTACCAATATTATTTAATCAGTTCAATACTTCTCTTGAGGAACTTGTCAAGTGCCTCACCCTTCAGCATGCCGTTCTGAAGCAGTGCCAAGTCAATGAGTTGGTGCACCAAGTCGTTCTGCTTACCATAGTCGGCGAGTATCTGGCTCTTCTTGTCCTTCTGTTCCTGAACAGCCTTCTCCGTGTTCGCCTTGTCGTCTTTCTCTTCCTGAGTCAACTCGTCAGCCTTCTTCTTCTCTTGAGCCTGACGAATGGCAGCCAGACGAGCCTCCTGACCCTTCAATTCTGCCTCCACCGGCTTCAGGGCCTCGGCAGTATTGGTTTGGCAGTCGTCAATAACTCTCTTTACCAGCGGATGGTCAGCGTTCAGAACAAGACCATAAGAGTCTGGCATCTGTGCATAGAAGCCCATGCCACTCTGGTAACGGCTCATCTCCTTCATACGACGCATGTATTCACTCTGAGTAATGATGACTGGCTGTTGCTGTTCACCCAGGTTCTGCACCTCTACATAGTAGTCAGCCTTGTCACTCTTTGGCATTTGTGAGCGGAATACTGCTGACAGATTGTCAGCCATGTCATGCTCCAGTGTGGTGCGTGGGGCATCGTCCTTCAGTATCAGTCTGTCAATGATGTCGCTGTCAACACGTGTGAAACGTGACTTCTCCAGCTTTTGCTCCAGCATCTGAATGGTTGGGACGTCCAGTTGTCCGTCTGCCATCAGTACCGAGTAGCCCTTTGCCTTGGCTGCTTCAATGTAGGAGTACTGCTCCTCCTTGTCTGTGGCATAGAGATAAACCAATGTGCCTTCCTTATCTTTCTGCTCACTCTCAATGAGTGTCTTGTATTCCTCCAGTGTGAAATACTTGCCTTCGGTATCCTTCAGAAGCGTGAATTCCTTGGCACGGTCGTAGAACGACTCCTCACTCAGCATGCCATAGTTAATGAACAGCTTCAGATCGTCCCATTTCTCTTCGTACTGCTTACGGTCTTCCTTGAAGAGCGACAGCAAGCGGTCTGCAACCTTTTTGGTGATATAGGTAGAAATCTTCTTCACCTCACGGTCGCTCTGCAAGTAGCTACGGCTGACGTTCAAAGGAATGTCTGGTGAGTCGATGACACCATGAAGCAGTGTCAGGAATTCAGGCACGATGCCTTCTACCTGGTCAGTCACAAACACCTGGTTGCAATACAACTGTATCTTGTTACGCTGCAGGTCGATGTTCGACTTGATGCGTGGGAAATACAAAATACCTGTCAGGTTAAACGGATAATCCACATTCAGGTGAATCCAGAACATTGGTTCGTCCTGCATAGGGTAGAGTGTACGGTAGAACTGTTTGTAGTCTTCGTCCTTCAGTGTTGAAGGAGCTTTGGTCCACATCGGCTCGGCATCGTTTATCACGTTGTCGGCATCGGTGTCCTGCATCTTTCCGTCCTTCCATTCTTGCTTCTTGCCAAACACAACAGGAACAGACATGAACTTGCAGTACTTGGTTAGCAAACCTTGTATCTTGTCCTTCTCCAGAAACTCTTTGCAGTCATCATCTATATATAGAATAATGTCGGTTCCACGATCCTCGCGCTCAGCGTCGCTAATCTCGTAGGCAGGAGAACCGTCGCAACTCCATTTCACTGCTTTTGCATCGTCCTTGTAGCTACGTGTAATGATTTCCACCTTCTTCGATACCATAAACGATGAGTAGAAACCCAGTCCAAAATGACCGATAATCTGGTTGGCATTATCCTTATACTTCTCCAAGAAGTCATTAACACCAGAGAAAGCTATCTGGTTAATGTATTTGTCTATCTCTTCCTCTGTCATGCCGATGCCTCGGTCGCTGATGGTGATAGTTCCCTTGTCCTTATCCAGACTGATGCGTACGCTCAGGTCACCTTCTTCACCTTTAAATTCACCCTGCTGTTTCAGTGTCTTCAACTTCTGAGTGGCATCAACGGCATTACTTACCATCTCACGCAGGAAAATCTCATGATCGCTATAGAGAAATTTTTTGATGACGGGGAATATATTCTCTGTTGTAACCCCGATGTTACCTTTTTGCATAATAATTGTTGTTTTGTTTACTTTGCTGTCTATAATGCAAAAACCGTGCCAATTCTTGTCTCTCTGATGTAAACATAAGAACCACTTACCTTATAACTGTCTAAAGAGTAATAAAAACGTTAAATTTGTTCATTGTTCATTGCTCATTTCAACGCATTTCACTACCTTTGTAAAAAATAAATGAAGAGAACGCTATGGCAAAAGATAAAATAGCATATGTGTGTGAAAACTGTGGACAGGAGTCTGCTAAATGGATTGGAAAATGTCCTGCGTGCGGACAGTGGAACACGTTTAAGGAAATAAAGGTTGCTGATACTCGACAACAGAAGGCTACCAATGCAGCAGCAGTGACAGGTCATCAGCTGAGACAGAACAAAGTGCTCAGACTCAGAGATATTGACGCTCATGATGAGCCTCGTATTGATATGGGTGACAACGAACTCAACCGTGTGTTGGGAGGAGGACTTGTGCCTGGAAGTATCGTATTGCTGGGTGGAGAGCCGGGCATTGGAAAATCAACGCTATCACTGCAAACTATGCTTCGATTGCCAGACAAGCGTATTCTTTATGTCAGCGGTGAGGAGAGTGCCCACCAGTTGAAAATGCGTGCTGAGCGTATAGCATCGGCAAACGATAACTTCCTCATACTATGTGAGAACTCATTAGAGGCTATTTTTGACCATATTAAAGAGGTACAGCCAGAGTTGGTAGTCATTGACTCCATACAGACCATCTCAACAGAAGATGTGGAGTCCAGTGCAGGAAGTATTGCGCAAGTACGTGAATGTGCCTCGGCACTGCTGAGGTTTGCAAAAACAAGTGGAGTGCCTGTCATATTGATTGGACATATAACCAAAGAAGGCACACTTGCAGGTCCAAAAATACTTGAGCACATTGTTGATACTGTCATACAGTTCGAAGGCGATCAGCATTATATGTATCGTATTCTGAGAAGCATCAAGAATAGGTTTGGGAGTACCTCCGAACTCGGCATCTATGAGATGCAGCAGAATGGACTGAGACAGGTGTCTAATCCATCGGAACTGTTACTGACAGAAGACCACGACGGACTTAGTGGCGTAGCTATTTCATCAGCTATAGAGGGCATATGTCCTTTCCTTGTTGAAACACAGGCATTGGTCAGCAGTGCAGCATATGGCACACCACAGCGTCAGGCAACAGGATTCGACCAACGCCGTCTGAACATGCTGTTGGCTGTGCTGGAGAAAAGAGTAGGATTCAAGCTCATGCAGAAGGATGTCTTCCTG
>JAFPED010000095.1 GCA_017423565.1 Prevotella sp.
GCGATGCAGATATCGACGCTCCCGACTTCTGTGGTTTCGACCAGATTCCTGGTCTGGCATCACAGCGTCTGATGGCCGAAGGTATCGGTTTTGGTGCTGAGGGTGACTGGAAGACCGCCTGCCTCTATCGCACACTGTGGGTTATCTCACAGGGTCTGCCAACGGGCTGTTCATTCCTCGAGGACTACACGCTGAACTTCGCCGGCGACCGCAGCAGCTGCCTGCAGAGCCACATGCTCGAGGTTTGTCCGCTCATCGCCGTTGATAAGCCAAAGCTTGAAGTACACTTCCTCGGCATTGGTATTCGCAAACAGCAGACTGCCCGCCTCGTGTTCACATCGAAGGTCGGTCGTGGCATCAAGGCAACAGTCGTCGATCTGGGCAACCGCTTCCGTCTGATTTCACAGGAAGTAGAGTGCATCGAGCCGAAGCCCATGCCAAACCTGCCCGTTGCCAGCGCACTTTGGGTTCCGCAGCCAACATTTGAGATTGGTGCCGGTGCATGGATCTTGGCAGGTGGTACGCACCACAGCGCCTTCTCATACGACATTACCGAGGAGTACTGGGAGGACTTTGCCGAAATGCTGGGCATTGAGTATGTCAAGATTAACAAGGAAACCAAGACATACGAGTTCAAGCAGCAGCTGCAGAACAACGAAATGTACTACATGTTGAATAAAGCCCTCAAGTAAGATATGACAGCAAAACAGACTATAGAAGCAGGAAAAGCTATTCTTGGAATTGAATTCGGTTCAACAAGAATCAAGGCTGTCCTTATAGACGAAGACAACAAACCAATAGCCCAAGGCTCACATGAGTGGGAGAACCAACTGGTTGACGGTCTGTGGACCTACTCTACCGAGGCTATCTGGTATGGTCTGCAGGACTGTTATGCAGAGTTGCGCAAGGACGTGCTGGCACAATATGAATGCGAGATAGAGAGTCTGGCAGCCATTGGTTTCTCGGCTATGATGCATGGCTACATGGCTTTCAACGAGAAGCAGGAGATTTTGGTACCTTTCCGCACATGGCGTAACACCAATACTGGCAAGGCAGCAGCAAAGCTGTCGGAGCTTTTCAACTACAACATCCCACTGCGTTGGAGCATTAGTCACCTCTACGAGGCTATCCTTGACAACGAAGAGCATGTGTCAGAAATAAAATACCTGACCACGCTGGCAGGTTATGTGCACTGGCAGGTGACAGGCAAGTTCGTACTGGGCGTTGGCGATGCATCGGGAATGATACCTGTTGACCCCGCCACGAAGACCTACGATGCAGAAATGGTACGTAAGTTCGACGAGCTTATTGCTCCGAAAGGCTTCAGCTGGAAACTGCTCGACATTCTGCCAAAATCGCTTAATGCAGGCGAGAATGCCGGTTTCCTGACACCTGAAGGTGCTAAACGACTTGACGTGAGCGGACACCTGAAGGCTGGCATTCCTGTTTGTCCACCCGAGGGTGATGCCGGAACCGGCATGGCTGCCACGAATGCAGTAAAGCAACGCACGGGTAACGTATCAGCCGGAACATCATCGTTCTCGATGATTGTGCTGGAGAAGCCACTCAGCAAACCTTACGAGATGATAGACATGGTGACCACACCTGACGGTTCACTCGTAGCCATGGTGCACTGCAACAACTGCACCAGCGACATCAACGCATGGGTATCCCTGTTCAAAGAGTACCAACAGCTGCTTGGTGTGCCCGTTGACATGAACGAGTTGTACGGAAAACTGTTCAACAAAGCTCTGGAGGGCGATGCTGACTGTGGTGGTCTGATGGCTTATAACTACGTATCTGGCGAGCCTGTTACTGGTTTGAGCGAAGGCCGTCCGATGTTTGTACGCTCTGCTGGTGACAAGTTCAACCTGGCAAACTTCATGCGTGCCCATCTGTATGGTGCCATTGGCGTACTGAAGATTGGCAACGACATATTGCTGAAGGAAGAACAGGTAAAGGTTGACCGGATTACCGGACATGGCGGTTACTTCAAGACACCTGGCGTTGGTCAGCGTATGCTGGCAGCTGCCTTGAACTCACCTATCTCTGTCATGGAGACAGCAGGCGAAGGTGGTGCCGGGGGTATAGCCTTGTTGGCTGGTTACATGGTAAACAATGCCGAGAAACGCTCTCTGGCTGATTACCTCGAGGAAGTTGTATTTGCCGGAAACAAGGGCGTATCAATAGCTCCAACGGCAGAGGACGTAGCAGGTTTCAATAAGTATATTGAGAACTATAAGAGCTGCCTGCCTGTTGAACAGTGCGCTGTTGACAACAAGAAGTAGCCCTACCCTACTATCCATAGCACCGCAGGTCATGTACTGCGCCTGCGGTGCTTTACACCATAATAATATTAGGAGTGACATGACGCGAACGATTATCAACACCATATTTCTACTCATTACTTTACCACTGGCTACATTTGGGCAGGTGATAAAGAAGGAGATACAAGCCGACCCAAACTTCTCGGCGGGAGCCTATATGGCTTATCCGGTGTCGAAAATTACACCCGACACACCAGCTCCAACAGGAAAAAAACCTTTTTACATCTCGCACTACGCATGTCCCGGAGCTTACTATCCAGACAACCATGACTGTTACGATGCTCCTTACGCCACACTAAGCAAAGCCGACAGCTTAGGCATGCTGACCCCATTAGGACGTGATGTCTTGCAACGGGTCATTCAGCTGCGTGACGATGCCTATCTGCGTTTAGGCGAACTTAGTGAGATAGGTGCCCAACAGCAGCGTGATATTATTCACCGCATGGTATTGCGCTTCCCGGAAGTATTCACTCAACAAGCAGACATCAGGGCTCGTAGTACCACTGTCAACCGTTGTATCCTTGCCATGGAGGAAGCTACACTTGAATTTGCCTATCTGTGTAAATACAGTAATATAGGCCATGAAGCCACTATGATGCACCATTCTTACATGAGTCCACAGGACTGGCGTATTGCCGATTCTCACATGGACTCCATCACGACGGCACTCTTCGACGACTTTATCAAACACTATTCTACAAACGACAAGAAACTGATGCGCCGATTGTTCAATAACAAAGACTACGTCCGCCAGCATGTCAATGCCCAAGACCTGGCTCATCAGCTGTTCATACTTGCCGGAACCATACAGAACACCCAACTGTTCGGAAAAATCACACTGTATGATCTGTTCTCCGACAAGGACATTTACAACCACTGGAAACGTGAAAACGCCTGGTCATATATCAGTTATGGTGCCTATACCGTCAATGGCGGCAAACAACCATACGCCGTCAGACTCGCCTTGCGCCATATCATTGAGCAAGCAGACAGCGTCAGCCGTCTGAACAGCCCTGTTGTCCACCCACGCTACTCTTCCGTCAACGTCATCTTACCCTTGTGCTGTCTGATGGAACTTGACGACTGCGGGGTGGCTACCAACGATCTGGGTAACCTCGACCGCCACGGATGGGCCGACTATCTCATGGCTCCCATGGGTGGCAATATCCAACTGGTGTTCTATCGCACCGACCCAACAGACAAAGATATCCTCGTCAAGGTTTTACTTCATGAGCGTGAATGCCGACTGCCCATAGCAACCGACTGCGCACCTTATTACCACTGGCGAGAGCTGCGTGATTACTATTTACGAAAACTTGATGCGTATGAGAAGAATTAATCAGATAACCGGTTTGCTTCTTTGCGCCCTGTTCGTCATGGCGTCGGTGCGGGCTCAGTCAGCGCTCGACACCATCAGCCGTAATCCAAACTATGCAGCCGGAAACTATGCTTTATATCCTGACACCATTCATGGGCAATTGACACCGCCACCACCAGGCAAACATGCCTTCTACATATCACACTATGGTCGCCACGGCTCACGTTACCTGAACGACCGTTCAGCATACGACATACCGCACAAGATGTTGTCACAGGCCGACAGTCTTGGAGCACTGACACCCATCGGGCACCAAGTCCTGCAGAACATCCAAAGCATTATTGCCTTCTCGGACAAGCAATGGGGAGACCTGTCGAGTCATGGACGTAGGCAACTACGGCAAATCGCGCACCGCATGGTAGAGCGATTCCCAGAGGTATTTGCCGATTCTGCACATGTTGATGCACGTAGCACGGTGGTCAACCGATGCATCCTATCGATGGGCAGCGCCATGCAGGAAATGGTACGCATGAACCCATCGCTTAAGGTTACCATGCGTGCTTCGCAGCGCGACATGCACTACATGAACTTCCAAGACCCCGTATTGCGCAAAGGAGCCATGACGCCTGAAGCCAAGCAGGCATACGATGATTTTGTAGAACGTCATCACGTTAACGAGCGACTGATGAATCTATTGTTTATTCAGCCCGACTCTGCACGTCAGGTAATCAACGAGAAATGGCTCAACTACTACGTCATAAAGATGGGGCTGTTCCAGATAAATACTGAAAACCATAAGGACACGTTCCTACTGAGCCTGTTCAAACCTGAAGAGTTACACCGTCTGTGGCAATGGGAGAATGTGTGGTGGTATATTCAGCATGGCGGATGCCTGTTGAACAAAGGCAGACAACCCTACACACAGCGCCACCTGCTGCGGCAAATCATTGCTGATGCTGACAGTTGCATACAATTGGAACGCCCTGGTGCACAGCTGCGTTTCGGTCATGAGACAGTGCTGCTGCCACTGGTATGCCTAATGGGAATCAACGGGTTCGACGTTCAGACAGCCAACCTTGAAGAAGTGGAAAAACTTGGCTGGTGGGACACACAGGTATTCCCTATGGGTGCTAACGTACAATTCATCTTCTACCGCACTGACCCAAGCGACAATGATGTACTGTTCAAGGTACTGCTCAACGAGCAAGAAGCACGATTACCCATTACAACCGACTGTGCCCCATACTATCATTGGGCAGACTTCCGACAATACTATTTGGACAAGCTTGAACGCTACAAACAACAATATGGCGAATAAACTAACAAATAAACAATATTAACAAAAAAAGACAAACTATGAAGAGAATACTCCTTACTGCGATTACCGCAATGGCACTTGTCTCAACAACATGGGCCGACGACGGCGTACAGTTGACAGTGCGAGTCAACCAGCCCGGAGCAAAGATTAACAAAGAGATTTACGGACAGTTTGCCGAACACCTTGGGTCGTGCATCTATGGCGGTTTGTGGGTTGGCGAGAACTCACCCATTCCCAACATTAACGGATATCGGAAAGACGTGTTCGATGCACTGAAAGCCCTGCAGATTCCCGTACTGAGATGGCCGGGAGGCTGTTTTGCCGACGATTACCACTGGATGGACGGAATCGGTCCAAAGAGTCAACGACCTTCACTGCGTAACAACAACTGGGGTGGTACCATAGAGGACAATTCGTTTGGAACGCATGAGTTTCTGAACCTATGCGAAATGTTAGGCTGCGAACCCTATATCAGCGGCAACGTAGGCTCTGGTACGGTAAAGGAAATGGCACAGTGGGTGGAGTACATGACCAGTGACGGTGATACACCCATGGCACGTCTGCGTCGTCAGAACGGTCGTGACAAAGCCTGGCACGTCAAGTTCTTCGGCATCGGCAACGAGGCTTGGGGTTGTGGTGGCAATATGACACCGGAGTATTACTCGAATGAATACCGTAAGTTCAACACCTACCTGCGTGACCAAGGAGACAACCATCTATATCGTATTGCCAGCGGTGCCAGCGACTATGACTACAACTGGACAAAGGTTCTGATGCAGAACATCGGCCGTCAGATGCATGGCGTTTCGCTACACTACTACACCTGCTCGGGTTGGAACGGCTCGAAGGGCTCTGCCATACAGTTTGATAACGACCAGTACTACTGGACTCTGGGCAAGTGTCTGGAGATAGAAGAAGTCATTAAGAAGCACAAGGCCATTATGGATCAAGCAGACCCTGACCATAAAATCGACCTGTTGGTTGACGAATGGGGAACATGGTGGGACGAAGAGCCTGGCACCATTCCAGGTCATCTCTACCAACAGAATGCCCTGCGCGATGCCTTCGTGGCAGCCCTTTCACTCAATGTATTCCACCGTCATACCGACCGTGTGAAAATGGCTAACATAGCCCAAGTAGTCAACGTGTTACAGTCAATGATTCTCACAGACCAAGAAGGAACCGGACACATGGTACTCACACCGACCTACCACGTGTTCCAGATGTACACACCATTTATGGAAGCCACTTATCTGCCCGTTGATATCCAGAGTGAAACCATACGTGTTCGCCACGAATACTTCACGCCAATGGACGAAACCAGCGAGAACGGATACCGTACACTACCACTGCTGTCGGCTTCGGCAGCTAAGACTGCTGACGGAAGCATCGTGTTGGCATTAACCAACGTGTCGCTTGACAAGGCTCAAACCATCAATATCAACCTCGATGGCTTTACGGCAAAGACTGTCAACGGACGAATCCTCACGTCGAAAAACGTGGCTGACTATAACGATTTCCAGCATCCTGACGTCGTTTCACCCAAGGATTTTAAGGATGCCAAGTTAAAGAAAGGACAGTTGACAGTGAAAGTACCTGCAAAATCACTTATTGTATTAAATATTAAATAACAAACAACAATTATGAACGACAACAAAGTAATGAATCGCGCAGCGGACAACATTCGTATTCTTGCTGCTGCTATGGTAGAGAAAGCCAAGTCTGGTCATCCTGGCGGTGCCATGGGTGGAGCTGACTTCATCAACACACTCTACAGTGAATTCCTCGTCTATGACCCCGAAAATCCTAATTGGGAAGGTCGCGACCGCTTCTTCCTCGACCCAGGTCACATGGCTCCAATGCTCTATTCACAGCTTTGCCTCATTGGTAAGTATGAGTTGGAAGACCTGAAGAACCTGCGTCAGTGGGGTTCTGTAACACCTGGTCACCCCGAGCGCGAACTGGCTCGCGGCATCGAAAACACCTCTGGTCCTCTCGGACAGGGTCATACGTTTGCCGTTGGTGCTGCTATTGCTGCAAAGTTCCTGAAGGCTCGTCTGGGTAATGTCATGAATCAGACCATTTATGCCTACATCTCAGACGGTGGCGTACAGGAAGAGATTTCGCAAGGCGCAGGACGTATTGCCGGTAACCTGGGGCTTGACAATCTGATTATGTTCTATGATGCTAACGACATCCAGTTATCTACACGTACAGAGGTTGTTACATCGGAAGATACTGCCAGCAAGTATGAAGCTTGGGGATGGTATGTACAGAAGATTGACGGTAACGACGTTGACCAGATTCGTGAAGCCATCCGCAAGGCACAAGCTGAGAAGGAACGCCCCAGCCTCATCATCGGTCACTGTGTCATGGGTAAGGGTGCACGTAAGGCTGACGGCAGCAGTTACGAAAGCAACTGCGCCACTCACGGTGCTCCTCTTGGTGGTGATAACTTTGTGCAGACCATGAAGAACCTGGGTGCCGACCCAGAAAACCCATTCCAGATTTTCCCCGAGGTACAGGAACTTTATGCTAAGCGTCGCGAAGAGCTGAAGCAGATTGTTGCAGAGCGCTATGCAGAAAAGGCAGAATGGGCAAAGGGACACCCCGAGCAGGCTAAGCAATTGGAGGAATGGTTCAGCGGAAAGGCTCCGGTCATTGACTGGACAAAGGTGGAGCAGAAAGCTGGTGCAGCCACACGTGGTGCAAGTGCCACTGTTCTTTCTGCTCTTGCTGAGCAGGTGCCCAACATGATTTGTGCTTCTGCTGACCTTTCTAACTCAGATAAGACAGACGGATTCCTGAAGAAGACTCACAACCTTGTGAAGGGCGACTTCACTGGTGCATTCTTCCAGGCTGGTGTTGCCGAGCTGACCATGGCATGCTGCTGCATCGGTATGGCGCTGCATGGTGGTGTGATTCCCGCATGTGGTACATTCTTTGTATTCTCCGACTACATGAAACCTGCCGTACGTATGGCCGCACTGATGGAACTGCCAGTGAAGTTCATCTGGACACACGATGCATTCCGCGTTGGCGAGGATGGACCAACTCATGAGCCAGTAGAACAGGAAGCACAGATTCGTCTGATGGAAAAACTGAAGAACCACCACGGTAAGAACTCTATGCTCGTAGTTCGTCCTGCTGATGCAGAGGAGACTACAGTATGCTGGCGTATGGCTATGGAGAACACAGAAACTCCTACTGCCCTTATCTTCTCACGTCAGAATATCGACATGCTGCCCGAAGGCAACGACTACAATCAGGCAACCAAGGGTGCATACATCGTAGCTGGTAGTGACGAGGATTACGACGTTATTCTGCTGGCTTCTGGTTCAGAGGTTAGCACATTGCTGGCAGGTGCCAAGCTGCTTAGAGAGGATGGCATCAAGGTTCGTGTAGTTAGCGTTCCTTCTGAGGGTCTGTTCCGCAGTCAGCCTGTCGAGTATCAGCAGAGTGTATTGCCTTGTGGCAAGAAGAAGTTTGGTATGACTGCCGGTCTGCCTGTTACACTCGAAGGACTTGTAGGTGGCGACGGCTGCGTATGGGGTCTGCAAAGCTTCGGCTTCTCAGCTCCTTACAAGGTGCTTGACGAGAAACTCGGCTATACTGGTCAGAATGTATATGAACAAGTAAAAAAACTGTTAGCATAATGGAAGTAAAAACTGTTGGCGTAGCCTGCGACCACGCAGGCTTTGCACTTAAGAAATTTGTGCTCGAATATCTGGAGAAGCACGGATATCCTTACAAGGATTACGGCACATGGAGTGATGCTTCTGTTGACTATCCTGACTTCGGCCATGCTCTGGCAGAAGGAATCGAGAGTGGAGAGGTATATCCCGGTATTGGCATCTGTGGTTCAGGTGAAGGTATTGCCATTACCCTGAACAAACACCAAGGAGTGCGTGCTGGACTATGCTGGATACCAGAAATTGCTCATCTCATTCGTCAACACAACGATGCTAACGTGTTGGTAATGCCAGGACGTTTCATCGACAACAAGACGGCAGAGAAGATTATGGACGAGTTCTTTACAGCTACCTTCGAGGGTGGACGTCACCAGAAGCGCGTCGATAAGATTCCTGTAAAGAAGTAATTCCTTCATTCTCATTTATGATAAAGGCTGTCCACTATATTCTGCGGACAGCCTTTTTTCGTCATACTAATAATCTTCCAATATCTTCTCCAGCCTCTCACGGCGTTTCTGAGTTTTCGTCTTAAGCACAGTCTGATGTTTAAGCGCCTTCCGAGGGAAAAACTTACTGACTATGTAACCTACTAAGGAAAAGACATCTGCTCCAATGGTCATGGCTCCCCCAGCCTGTTCCTTGCGTTGGCGTTCCAACCATTTGCTCCAGTACTGCAGGTCTTCATTACAATTAGAAGAACTTAAGATATCCTTCCAATTGATTTCTGGGAAATTTGGTTCATCCTTCAAAGCAACCTTGCTCAAGAAGTCTGGTTCTACTGGTGCAAGAATGTCATTGGGGTTTGGTGCTACCGTAGATGGCATATGACTAAGCCACTCCTCGAAATTCTCGCGTATGGAGGGGTCTGAGAATCCAAGCGAATCAGTTGATAATGGAGTTTCCTTGACATCAATATCACGTTTCCCGTCCCTTGTTTCCTGAGCCATAGCTCCAACAGTCCAAAAGGTAAGACATAACACAAAAATACAAGAATAAGGCATACAGACTGTTTTATTGGTCGTTAAACATCATCCTGTAGCCATGGCCCCGTACATTCTCTATGGTGATACGCGAGTCGTCAATAAGGTAATGACGCAAGCGACTGATGAAGACATAAAGGCTGGCATTACTGAAAAGATAGGTATTCTCCCACAACTCACGGCAGAAACGTTCGTTTTCCACGATTTCATTCAGGTTTTGCATCAACATCTGCAACATGCTGCACTCGCGAAAAGAGAGTATCTGCTTCGTGCATGTGCCGTCAGCATGATGGCAAATGAGCCGGATGGTCTTAGTGTTCAACTCGTAGCGACCAACGGTCAGTAGCGTAGGGGTAGTTTTTTCCATAGGAAAAGTCTTTCTTTGTGTAACAAATTCGGCACAAAGATAGAACAATATCAACGAACAAACCTTAACGAAGTCTTATATCAAGTTATCATTATTAAAATGTTAGACAAATTAAACTTTTGCAACTTAACAATAGTTGCCAGGTGTAAAAAACAAGGGGAAACGCTTTATAAGCGTCCCCCCTCAATCAAATTGAGTATATTGTAAATTTACTTAGCGTAGGCTACTGAACGAGTTTCACGGATAACGGTAATCTTCACCTGACCGGGATAGGTCATCTCTGTCTGAATCTTATTGGCAATCTCACCAGAGAGTGCTTCCGTCTCAGCATCGTCCATCTTGTCAGCACCCACGATGACACGCAGTTCACGACCTGCCTGAATGGCATAGGTCTTGGTGACACCAGGATAAGACATCGCTATGGCCTCAAGATCGTTCAGACGCTTAATGTAAGCCTCTACAATCTCACGACGTGCACCTGGACGTGCACCACTGATGGCATCGCACACCTGAACAATAGGAGCCAACAGGGTCTGCATCTCCATCTCGTCATGGTGGGCACCGATGGCATTGCAGATGTCAGGTTTCTCCTTATACTTTTCAGCCAACTTTGCACCATAGATAGCGTGTGGCAGTTCAGATTCTTCATCGGGGACCTTACCGATATCATGCAGCAATCCGGCACGTTTAGCTTTCTTGGGGTTAAGTCCCAACTCGGCAGCCATGACAGCACAGAGGTTGGCTGTCTCACGTGCATGCTGTAACAGGTTCTGTCCATAACTGGAACGATACTTCATCTTACCGATAATACGTATGAGCTCAGGATGCAAGCCGTGGATACCCAGGTCGATGGTGGTACGTTTTCCTATCTCTATGACCTCGTTCTCCAACTGCTTTTTTACCTTTGCTACCACTTCTTCGATACGTGCTGGATGTATGCGACCATCGGCTACGAGCTGATGGAGTGCTAAACGACATGTCTCACGGCGTATGGGGTCAAAGGCTGAAATAACAATAGCTTCGGGAGTGTCATCAACAACAATTTCCACACCACAGGCAGCTTCAAGTGCACGAATGTTACGTCCCTCACGTCCAATAACGCGTCCCTTGACATCGTCGTTATCAATGTGGAACACAGAAACGCTATTCTCAACTGCCGTTTCAGTTGCTACACGCTGTATGGTCTGTATGACAATTTTCTTGGCCTGGGCATTGGCATTGAGCTTTGCTTCATCCATAATTTCGTTAATATAGCTCTGAGCATCGGTCTTAGCCTCATCTTTCATGGCTTCTACCAGTCGGGCTTTTGCCTCCTCAGCACTCAGACCTGAGAGCTCCTCGAGCTTGGCACGTTCCTGCAGGCGCATTTTCTCCAGTTCGTCATGCTTCATTGCCAGCATCTTCTTCTCGTTATCAATACGTGTCTGCTGATTGTCGAGATCGTTCTTACGGCGTCCCAGTTCTTCCTGACGCTGGTTAAGCGATATTTCACGCTGTTTCAGACGATTTTCGCTTTGCTGAAAATGCTGGTTACGCTGCTGTACTTCTTTCTCAAGCTCGCTCTTTTTGTTAAGGAATTTCTCCTTCACTTCCAGCAATTTCTTTTCTTTAATGACCTCTGCATCTTTGTTGGCACTGTCGATCATCTGGTTATATTTTCCTTTAATAACATAACGGAAAATAAGATAGCCTGCAGCAACACCAATGACGAGTGCTACAGCGATGGCTATAATAGCAATTGTTGTATCCATAAAGTTTAATTATATATATGTGTTAATATTCTCATTCGTTGCTCTGTTCACTTGCTCTGCTCTCCAAGTGCACTTTCTATTTCAGCGGTGAGCCGTTTGAGAATATCATCATAGGGAGACGTATCGTTGTGTGCTCGCTCTTTCTGATAGAGCAAAGCCACATCGACAAGGGTCATCAACGCAATGGTGTGGTCTGACTTGCGTCCCTTATATGCCTGGGCATAGGCGTTGTATCGTTCAGTGATGAACTTAGCGGCGGAACGATAAAATTCCTCGTCCTCGCGTTTTATCGTCACTTCGATTTCTTCGTCATAGACGTGCAGGCGGATATGTAGTTTCTCTTTGTTCGGTTCTGCCATCGCTTCTTTAGTTTTCACTTAGCGTCACTTAAGATCGCAATGCATTTGTTCACTTCACGTATAAGCTTCGACAACCGGTCCTTGGCACCTTGCAGGTCACCGTCGGATATCTCAATCATCTTAGCCATCTTCAGTGAGTCATAGTCATGAGACTTTTGTTCGAGTTTGTCACGCAGGTTATTCAGCTCACGCTCGTTCTGCTCGACCATTGCATAAAGGTCATCATTCTCCTTCTTCAACTGTTGGAAGCGGAGAAGCATCTGCCGGACGCGAGTCTCGAAATCCCTTAAAACTTTCTCATTAGAGTCCATGTGCTAACTCATTAGTTTTGACAAAGGTAAGTTTTATTTACGAATTATGAATTACGATTGCCAAATTACTGCTTTTTTTTATGATTTTTTAGCGTTTTCTTCCTCATCTTTTGGACGTGGTTCCTTCTTTGCAAGCATAACAACCTTATAAAGGAAATCTGTAGTCCACTTCTGTGAGAAGCCCAACCGACGCGCATATTCACGTGCGCCGACAGCCGTCTTCATGACACTGGCTTCCTTAAAATCATTCTTTGTAAAGATGTCGTTGACCGTTTGTTCCGTCATGCTATAGATGGTTTTCTTAAATACACTTGGTATGCGAAGCTTATATTTCATGAGATTAGTCACAAGCATCAGCATATCATTAGTATAAGCCTGGAACTGAAGCATATACGGCTGTACATCTTGCAATTTACGACAACGCTTCTTGATACTCTGGTCAATCTCCTTGAAGAAGTCATCATCCATCTCGTAGATATCTTTCAACATCTTGCGACAACGGTTCTTCTCTCCTATGCCAAGTTTGTTGTTGACGGTAGGCACATGAAGCGTAGCCTTGAAAACTCGTAAGTCTGGCAGTGCTGCAATATTTGTGATGCCCAAATCAGCAGCCATCACTGCCTGAAAATATACACGGATAAGGGTCATAAAATCCTCCATGCCCCCCGTTTTTTGCGTTTCATCGGTATTCTTCCGACCGAATATTTTTGATAAAAAAGCCATAATTAATAATTTTTCGGCTGCAAAGGTACAAAAAAATCATAATTTATAATCCATTATTCACAAATATTTTCTACCTTTGCACCCTGAATATAACGTTATATCAATGAAGGGAATAGTTTTAGCAGGTGGAAGCGGTACACGCCTCTACCCCATAACCAAGGGTATTAGCAAACAACTGATCCCCATTTTCGACAAGCCGATGATCTACTATCCAATATCGGTTCTCATGCTTGCCGGCATACGTGAAATACTGATTATCAGTACTCCACACGACTTGCCAGGCTTCAAGCGACTGCTTGGAACAGGTGAGGAAATAGGAGTTCGCTTTGAATATGCCGAACAACCATCACCCGATGGTTTGGCGCAAGCCTTCATCATAGGAGAACAGTTCATCGGTAATGACTGTGCATGCCTTGTTTTGGGAGACAACATTTTCTATGGAAGCGGATTCAGCGGAATGCTAAAGGCAAGTGTAGAGAATGCTGAGAAACACGGACAGGCGACAGTCTTTGGATATTATGTCAACGACCCGGAGCGTTATGGTGTGGCAGAGTTCGACGAAGAAGGTAACTGCCTCAGTATCGAAGAGAAGCCCGAGAATCCACGTTCCAACTACGCCGTAGTAGGCTTATACTTCTATCCTAACAGTGTTGTAGAGATAGCAAAGAACATCAAGCCCAGTGCCAGAGGTGAACTGGAAATCACTACCGTCAACCAAGAATACCTGAAAAGACAAATCTTAAGGGTACAGACATTGCAGCGAGGCTTTGCGTGGCTCGACACAGGAACGCACGACTCACTGAGTGAGGCTTCGAATTTTATTGAAGTAATAGAGAAACGTCAGGGACTGAAGGTGGCGTGTCTTGAAGAGATTGCCTATAAGCGCGGATGGATTAACCGA
>JAFPED010000096.1 GCA_017423565.1 Prevotella sp.
AAAATCTTTGCTGAACTACTTCGACCAATACCATAGATATAGGTCAATGCGATTTCGCCACGCTTCTCCTGGGGCAAATCTACTCCAACAATTCTTATTGCCATTTGTTAAACTAAAAAAATAATAAATATTAAAATTCGAATTTTGCTAAAAAGCATGCAAAGGTACGCAGAATTCTTGACATTCCGCTACCTCATTATGCTTATTTAACATAAATCAACCCTGACGCATCTTGTACTTAGGGTTCTTCTTGTTGATAACGAACAGACGACCCTTACGACGTACGATCTTGCAGTCGGGGGTACGCTTCTTCAATGATGCTCTTGTCTTCATAACTCTGTATAATGTAGTGTCTTCGTTTTTTATTTATATCTGAATACAATGCGACCTTTGGTCAGGTCGTAAGGACTCATCTCTACCTTCACCTTGTCGCCAGGAAGGATCTTAATGTAGTGCATACGCATCTTTCCTGAGATATGCGCGATTATTTGCACACCATTCTCGAGTTCTACACGGAACATCGCATTCGATAGCGACTCGACGATAGTTCCGTCTTGTTCAATAGCTGACTGTTTTGCCATACTAATTTAATATAGGTTACCTTCTACACTTAATACTTCTTCGAATGATGACAGTATTTCTGCCTTACCTCGGCGCACCGCTATGGTGTGTTCAAAGTGAGCTGCCGGCTTGCCATCGCGTGTGCGGATAGTCCAACGGTCGGCATCCATATAGATGGAACGACTGCCTTGAGTTACCATAGGCTCGATGGCAATGCACATACCTGCCTTGAGCAGAATGCCGTTACCACGTCGTCCATAGTTTGGAACCTGAGGATCCTCGTGCATTTCGCGACCGATACCATGACCTGTCAGTTCACGCACAATACCATAGTGCTGAGCTTCACAGTGCTCCTGAACGGCAGCACTGATGTCACCCAGATGGTGTCCTGCCACGGCATTTTCGATTCCTTTGTAAAGAGCCTCACGAGTAATACGGAGCAACTGCTTCACATCGTCGGCTACCTCACCAACACAGAATGTATAGCAAGAGTCGCCACAAAAGCCGTTCAACAAGGTGCCACAATCAACAGAGATAATGTCTCCTTCACGAAGAACTGTATCATTGTTAGGCACCCCATGCACTACCACGTCATTGACGGAAGTGCATATACTAGCAGGAAACGGCCCTCCGTAAGGATTAGGGAACCCCTTGAAAGTCGGGATAGCACCGTGATCTCGTATGAACTCATCGGCTATCTGATCCAACCGGAGGGTCGTTACACCTGGTTTGATATGTCGAGCTAATTCGCCAAGGGTCTTACCAACGAGTTGGTTAGCCTGACGCATCAACTCTATTTCATCTTCAGTCTTCAGAAATACCTTCATCGAAGAGTATCATTAGTATGCCTGCATGCCACGACCATGTATGCGGCCTGAGCTAAGCAAACCGTCATAGTGGCGCATCAGCAAGTGACTCTCAATCTGTGCGAGTGTGTCAAGCACAACACCGACAAGAATCAGCAAAGACGTTCCTCCAAAGAACTGAGAGAATGCATCTTGAACGTTCAGCAATCCAGCGAATGCTGGCATGATGGCAATGAAAGCGATGAACAATGAGCCAGGGAACGTGATACGCGACATAACGGTATCGATGTACTCTGCTGTGTCCTTGCCTGGCTTGATGCCAGGAATGAAACCATTGTTACGTTTCATATCTTCTGCCATCTGCGTAGGATTCAAAGTGATGGCTGTATAGAAATAGGTAAATGCAATGATTAGGATTGCGAAAACCAGATTATACTGCCAGCTATGATGATCCATGAGCACACGGAATACAGGATTAGTATTCTGTGGGTCGAAGTACTGAACGAGAGTCAACGGGATGAACATGATTGCCTGAGCAAAGATGATTGGCATCACGTTTGCAGCAAACAGTTTCAGTGGGATGTACTGACGTGCACCACCATACTGCTGATTACCAACAAGACGCTTCGCATACTGTACAGGAACACGACGAACGGCCTGTACCAGAAGGATGGCTGCACAAACAACTGCATAGAGAATAAGGATCTCAACCAGGAACATGACGAGACCACCACCGGTAATCGAAGTGAATCGAGAACCAACCTCCTGAATGAAGGCCTGTGGCAGACGGGCAATGATACCTATCATGATGATGATGGAGATACCGTTTCCTATACCCTTATCGGTAATGCGCTCACCCAACCAGAGGATGAACATACTTCCTGCAGCGAGAATGATAGTGGCAGGAACCATGAAGGTTGACCACTCGATGCCGACAAGAGCCTCGCTAGCCTGGGCACGGAGGTTCATCAGGTAACCCGGTGCCTGGAACAGCAGGATAGCCACTGTCAGGTAACGGGTGTACATGCTGATTTTCTTACGGCCACTCTCACCTTCACGCTGCATCTTCTGGAAATAAGGAACAGCGACAGCGAGAAGCTGCATTACGATAGAAGCAGAGATGTAAGGCATGATTCCCAGCGCAAAGATAGATGCGTTGGAAAATGCACCACCGGAGAACATGTCAAGCAGCGACATCAGACCACCAGCGGTCTGAGACTGCAGTTTGTCCAGCATCTGCGGATTGATACCAGGAAGTACCACAAACGAACCGAAACGGTAAATTGCCACAAACAGCAATGTGATTAAGAGGCGCTGGCGCAGATCCTCAATCTTCCAAATGTTCTTCAGTGTCTCTATAAACTTCTTCATTGTCTTTCTTAGATTATTGTTGCGTTACCACCTACTGCCTTAATAGCTTCTTCAGCAGTCTTAGAGAATGCATTTGCCTCGACGTCAATCTTAGCTTTCAGCTCACCATTGCCGAGAATCTTAACCAGCTCCTTGCCGTTAGTCAGACCAGAGGCAACCAGCTCAGCAATGCCGATCTTCGTCAGATTCTTTTCCTCAGCAAGCTTCTGAAGCGTAGAAAGGTTTACTGCAAAGTACTCCTTATGATTGATATTCTTGAAACCAGCCTTCGGTACACGACGCTGGAGAGGCATCTGACCACCTTCGAATCCAATCTTTCTCTTATAACCAGAGCGAGCCTTGGCACCCTTATGTCCACGGGTAGATGTACCACCCAGACCAGAGCCAGGACCACGACCGATACGACGAGGTGAGTGTACAGAGCCCTCTGCTGGCTTTAAATTATTCAGTTTCATAATCGAATCTCCTTTTTTAATGTTAATTACTCAACGATGGTCACCAGGTGATGTACCTTACGAATCATACCACGGATAGCTGGGGTATCTTCTTTCTCAACGACCTGAGAAATCTTGCGAAGGCCTAAGGCCTCGAGGGTACGTTTCTGGTCAACGGGATAACCGATCTTACTCTTAATCTGCTTAATCTTAATTGTTGCCATAATTACCTCCTTATCCTTTAAATACCTTTTCCATACTGATACCACGAGTACCTGCAATGGTATAAGCGTCACGCATGTTGCTCAGAGCAACAATAGTAGCCTTTACCAGGTTGTGGGGGTTAGAAGAACCCTTTGATTTTGCAAGCACGTCTTTCACACCAACACTTTCAAGTACTGCACGCATAGCACCACCGGCAACAAGTCCGGTACCTGCTGCTGCAGGACGAAGGAACACCTGTGCACCACCGTAGTGAGCTTCCATCTCATGAGGAATGGTACCCTTCAATACAGGAACCTTAACAAGATTCTTCTTAGCTGCCTCAACACCCTTGGCAATAGCTGCTGTTACCTCACCAGCCTTACCAAGTCCCCAGCCGATGATTCCGTTGCCGTCGCCGACAACAACAATGGCTGCGAATGTAAAGGTACGACCACCTTTTGTTACCTTTGTAACACGGTTGATGGCAACCAGTCTGTCTTTCAACTCTACGTCGCTATTTATTTTAACTTTGTTCATTGCCATAATCGTTTAAAAATTAAGTCCACCCTTACGTGCTGCATCAGCCAAAGACTTCACGCGGCCATGATAGAGATAACCATTACGGTCGAAGACAACGGCAGTAATGCCTGCTTCCTGTGCTTTCTTTGCAACGAGTTCGCCGACTTTCTCTGCCTGCTGGATCTTCGGCATGGTTTCCATGCCCAGTGAGGATGCAGATGCAAGTGTTTTACCTTCTAAATCGTTAATTATCTGAACGTAGATCTGCTTGTTGCTGCGGAACACGCTCATACGTGGACGCTCGGCTGTACCGAAAACGTTCTTACGAATTCTATATTTAATTTTGATTCGTCTTTCAACTTTCTTTGTTGTCATAATCTTTTAATCTTTAATGTTTAATGTTTAATTTTCAAGATTACTTGGCTGCGGCAGACTTACCCGACTTACGACGGATAACTTCACCCTTGAACAAAATACCCTTGCCCTTATAAGGCTCCGGCTTACGGAAAGAACGAATTTTTGCGCAGATAAGACCGAGCAGCTGCTTGTCGCATGACTCGAGAACAATCTGTGGGTTCTGGTTACGCTCCATCTTGGTTTCTACCTTTACTTCCTTAGGAAGCTGAAGAAAGATGGGGTGTGTATAGCCCAGAGAGAACTCTATCAAGTTGCCTTGATTAGAAACACGGTAACCTACACCAACGAGTTCAAGTTCTTTCTTGTAACCCTCGCTGACACCTACCACCATATTGTGGACCAGTGCACGATACAGGCCATGGAAAGCTTGCTTCTGCTTAATGTTTACCGGACTCTTCTCATCCACCTCAAACATTACCTGACCATCTTCAATCTTTACGATAATAGATGAATCAACCTTCTGTGAAAGCTCACCCTTCGGACCCTTCACTGTAATAACACCGTCATTACCCTGGGCAATAGTAACGCCTGCAGGGATGCTAATTGGCAATTTTCCTATTCTTGACATATTCAAATCCTCCAATTAATAAACGTAGCAAAGGACCTCACCACCAATCTTCAGCTGAGAAGCCTCTTTGTCTGTCATTACACCTTGGGATGTAGA
>JAFPED010000006.1 GCA_017423565.1 Prevotella sp.
ATCATCGTGCGGATCATCTTCAGCGTCCATTCCTCGCTACTGTTTTCCTCGCCGTCGGTGATGATAGTCACCAGCACATGGTCGCCGTCCTCAATCTGGGCATTGGTCTTCGAGATTCCCTTGCCGATGGCATCATAGAGCGGTGTGCCGCCACCGGGGCTGTAGGCTTTCCAGTCCAAGTCCTTGGTCTGGGCTGCAGGCTGGTTGTCGTAGTGCCAAGTGGTGTGGCCAGTATCGAAGGTGAGCAGAGTGACAAACTGTTCCTGATCGGGGAACTTCTCCTGCATCTTGCGGACAGTCTGCAGGGTTTCGTTCATGCCTACAAAGGCTTGCTTTCGGATAACTTCCATAGAACCGCTCTCATCGACAATAATCAGGTTGTGAACTCGCTTGGTCTTAACTTCATTCGTTTTCATAATCGTAACTTTTTAAATGGTGAATACTTCAATTCAAGACGTGTTTTATTTCTTTGAAGAAGAATTTGGAGAAAAATTAAGCTATGAAGCGATTTTTTTGTAATTTTGCAGAAAATATATCGAGGTAGAATAAAATATCAGAAACAAACAGCAATGAAGAAAGCATCTTTCTTACTGACCGTACTCTTCACACTGGCACTGACCGCCTGTGTGCATAAGACTCTCATCACGCCGAGTCAGAGCCGCGTGGGGTATTCCGCTTGGAACACGCAGGTTAGCTACACACATTGCGACCCTCTGCCCAAGACAGGGAAGCCTGAGTCCGTCCGCGGCACGTGGGAGGTTAACGACGGCATCTTGCAACACAAAGCATCCGAAGAGGCCCCGTTGGCCATCTGCAACTACATTATCCCTTCCAACCACTACACCATCCAGTGTACCGCCCGAAAAGATAGTGGGCCTGATGGTTTCATCATCGTGTTTAACTACGTGGATGCGCAGCACTATTGTCAGCTGAACTATGGTTACGAGGGCAACACGATGCACGCCATCGAGCAGATCAGCGGTAACAAAAGGAAACAGTTGGCCACACATTCTGGCAGCATAGAAACAGGGAAGTGGTATAACGTGAAACTGACCGTGGCAGGCGACAGCATCAAAGCATGGCTCGACAGTGAACTCATGTTCGATGAAGTACTCAAATAAAATCGAACGAGAATTGAAAATATGCCTGTAGCGCGACAATTATGCATAAAAACACAAAAAAAATTTGGTAAGTCAGGAAAAAATCGTATTTTTGCAATATCAATGTCATAATGGCATTTGACACCAAGGAAAAGAATATGAACTAAAAATTTTACAACTATGAAAAAGAAAGGTATTATCCTATGTACGGTAGTAGGAATATGCGCCATCGGGTTGATTTCCTCTTTCTTCATTGATTGGCCTGTAGATTTCCATTCGGCGGATGGCGATATCGCGAAGGCTTCTCGATTCTCTCGTGAGCAAGTTACCGATAAACTTACTAATATGGAAGAGCTCCTTCAGACCGACTCAGCCTTCAAAGGTGGTATTGTGGCAGCTCAGGTGGTGATGCAGACACGCGCCGTCCAGTTCGCCACGCTGGTTGATATGTCGAATGAGGTAGCCGGCAACATCCCTGCATTTGCCGAGGTGCTCAAGGATATGAACGCCCAGCGTGAGTTGGTGGAAAACGTTGCCAGTTCGCTGGCAGAGTCGGCAGAAAAGTTGAATGCCGCCCTTGATGGTAAGGAGTGCCCCGACTTGGCACAGTCCACCATCAACGCCTCGTTGGCTTACACCACGCTGCAGAAGCAGAACAATCTGGCCAACCGTTTCATCGAGACCACCGACAAGTAACTGGAAACAGCCCAGGGTGACGATAAACTGAAGCTCGTCCGCGACCAGTGGTTGGAGTATCAGCAGATGACCGCTGCCCTTGATGGTGACAATACCAGTGCTGAGGCTTTGGCAAAGAAGGGCAACCTGCTTAGTGGCGAGAAGGCTCTTGCAGCCGTAGCTAATTTCGATATTGCTGAGCGTTTGGTTGTGCTGCAAAGTTGCGAGTTGGCTCAGGCTATGAAACTTCCCAACCAGATTGGAAGCGTCATTCGCCCAAAGGTTCTCAACACTGAGATCAGTAAGCTTTGCAATGCCCAGCAGGAGGTTCTTGCCCGTGGTCCCAAGATTGAGCCCTATAATGCTCAGAAGGAGGTTCTTGCTGGCCGTAAGATCGATCCCCACAATGCCCAGAAGGAGGTTCTTGCTGGCCGTAAGATCGATCCCCACAATGCCCAAAAGGATGTTCTTGCTGGCCGTAAGATCGATCCCCATAATGCTTTGGTAATCAATAGAGCCAGCATGGTAATGGAGGCATTCAACAGCGCACTGAGTAATAATTCTGTTTTGAATCAGAGCCAGAATATCGCTCTCAGCCTTGTGATTGGCAACGTCATCAGTCAGACAGCAGCAGCAAACAATAGTGTGATGCTGAACAAAAAAGGCCCAAAAATTGATCCATAATTACTGCGGTGTACATGCGTAACTGGATTGCTGTCATTCTATTGTCGATGATTCCCTGTATATCCAGGGGGCAGACCCAGACCTATTACCAGTATAAGACGGACGAAGCCACGCTGGTGTTCTTTGACAAGAACCTGTCGCGCTACATCCCTCATATGATACGCATGTACCAGAACGGCAAAGCGCTTCATGAGCAGATATGGACCAGTGATTCCATCTATCAGCCAGAAGCACCCCTGCTGTTATTGACAGACTGGGAGGACGACGGTAATGGCGGAGCATCGCCGTTACCGCGTTCTTTTATACAAATCGGCATGGCTCCGTTGAACATGTCGTATTACATCAATCCTTCCGGCGAGCGATACAGTCAGTTGTTCAAGCACGAATATACACACATCGTCATGACTGACAAGTATAATC
>JAFPED010000097.1 GCA_017423565.1 Prevotella sp.
AGAAACGTCTGCGTAAAGCAGAACGTGCTGTCGAAGAAAGTGAAAAGAAAATCAGTGAGATGGAACGTCGGCTGAAGGAACTTGACGAACTGTTCCAAGATCCAAAGAATGCATCCGACATGGTCTTGGTCACAGAATATACAACGACCAAACGTGCCCTTGACGAAGAGGTGGAACGTTGGGAGCAGTTGTCAGAAACATTGGAAAAAATGTCTAATTAATAATATTAAAACAATGAAAAAACTATTAGCAATGATTGCACTCGCAACGGTGTCTGCAACCGTTTCTGCACAGACACCGCTGAGGTCTGGCATTGACTTGACAGACATGAATGCCACAGTTGCCCCAGGCACAGATTTCTATGAATATGCGTGTGGTGGATGGATGAAGAAAAATCCTCTGCCGGCAGCATACTCTCGTTTTGGTAGCTTTGACCGTTTGGGGCAGGACAACGACAAACGTATCAATGAAATACTGAACGAGCTGCAGACCCACACGTACACTCAAGGTACGATAGAGCAGAAACTGAGCGACCTGTATAAACTGGCCATGGACTCAGTGAAACGCGAGAAGGATGGCGTACAGCCGGTTATGGACATGCTGAAGCGTATGGAGAACGCCAAGACGATGGATCAGCTGTTTGCCATACAGCAGGAATTAATGGCTTATGGAGGTGGTGGTTTCTATCGTGCCGGCTTTGGTGCTGACGAAAAGAATGCCACTCAGAACATACTGAATGTCAGCCAGGGCGGTATAACGCTTGGTCAGAAAGAATACTATCTTGACAACGACGAAGCCACAGTGAAGATTCGTGAAGCCTACAAAAAGCATATTGTACGTATGTTCCAGCTCTTTGGCTTCAGCAAGAGTGCTGCTACCAAGAAGATGAAGAACATCATGAAGGTGGAGACCGAGTTGGCCAAGGTGTCGAAGTCGAGAACAGAGCTTCGTGACCCAATAGCAAACTATAACAAGATGACGCTGGTTGAGTTTAATGCCAAATATCCCCATTTGCAGTTAGAGCAACTGATGAATGCGAAGGGCATTAAGAGCCAGTTCATGCAGGAGATGATAGTTGGTCAGCCAGACTTCATGGCAGGTGCCGACATTGTTGTAGCCAAGCTGGTTCCTGCCACTTATCGTGACTATATGGAGTGGCGCCAGATAATGGGTGCAGCAAGCTATTTGAGCGAGAATGTCGCCCAGGCAAATTTCGAGTTCTTTGGTAAGGTAATTTCTGGCCGTAAGGAGAACTATCCTTTGTGGAAACGTGCCACCAATCAGGTGGAAGACGTGATGGGCGAAGCTCTGGGACGTATCTATGTAGAAAAATATTTCCCTGCAACGTCAAAGGAACGCATGAAGGAGTTGGTTCGTAACCTCCAGATTGCCTTGGGTGAGCGTATCGCTGCTCAGGACTGGATGGACGATTCAACGAAGGTTAATGCACTGTTGAAACTCAACACGTTCTACGTAAAGATTGGCTATCCTGACAAGTGGACAGACCTGTCAAAACTGACCATCGACCCCTCGAAGAGCTATTATGAAAACATGAAAGAATGCAGCCGTTTCTGGAATGCATGGGAGATAGACCACATGGCAGGAAAACCTGTCGATCGTGACGACTGGTACATGACACCACAGACGGTGAATGCATACTATAACCCTACCACGAACGAAATCTGCTTTCCCGCTGGTATTCTGCAAGTTCCATTCTTTGATCCCACAGCTGACGATGCCTTCAATTATGGTGCTATAGGTGTGGTAATTGGTCATGAAATGACACATGGCTTTGACGACCAGGGACGTCGCTTCGACAAGGATGGCAACATGCACGATTGGTGGACCGAGGCCGACGCACAGAATTTCGTTGCACGTACTGACAAATATGCTGATTTCTTCTCTGCTATCAAGGTGCTTCCTGACCTGAACGGAAATGGTCGTCTGACCTTGGGTGAGAACTTGGCTGACCATGGAGGTCTGCAGGTTGCTTTTGCTGCCTTCAAGAATGCTACCAAGAACAAGCCACTTCCCGTTATTGACGGTCTGACTCCTGAGCAGCGTTTCTTCCTGGCTTATGCTGGTGTCTGGGCAGGCAATATCACAGAGGCAGAGATACGTAACCGTACGAAGAGCGACCCCCATTCACTGGGCCGTTGGCGCGTCAATGGAGCACTGCCACATATCGATGCATGGTATGAAGCATTTGGTATAAAAGAAGGCGATGAGATGTATATTCCTAAGGAAAAACGTTTAGCTTTGTGGTAAAAATACGCTAAATTACAAGAAAAGGCCGTCGTAAATGTAAATTTACGGCGGTTTTTGTTTTTAATAACAAAAAAATTTATATCTTTGCAACTGCCTAAGAAAAAATACGTATGATGAACGACAGTGTTACAAACATAGAACAGACAAACAGACCAACTAATACGTTGCGTCCGGAACTGCAGAAGACCAGGGAAAGCGAAGAAAAACAGGATGAGCAACAACAGCAACAGCAGTCAGCCATGGCTGTTGAATGTCCTCATTGTGGCGCAGCCAACGATGCTGATGCCATGTTTTGTGCATCCTGTGGCAAACCGTTGCATACCACTTTGTGTCCATATTGTAACTCCGAGATAGACCCTGATGCCGATTACTGCGAGGTGTGCCATCGTTACGTCCGACCCGAAGTATGTTCTTTTTGTGGTGCACATCTTGGAGGCGGTGAGGCCTATTGCCCAGAATGCGGCAGTCCCAGAGGTGGTATTGTATGTCCTGTGTGTCGGACGCTGAATAACTTCGCATTTTGCAAGCAGTGTGGAACAGCGTTAACGGCAGAAGCCAAGCAACTGGTCAGCGAACTACAGTCGAATCCTGACTATAATGACCTGATGGAGACAGTGAAGGAATATGCATCGTTGGAAGACATGATACCTTATAACTCAGAGAGTGACAGGATAAAAGACCAGGCTAATATCCAGCTCCGTGAACGCGTGCTGAGACTGTTGGCAGAAGACAGGGGAGAGAGTAATGCAAACATCAATGTCGTTCAGACCAAGCGACTGACAAAAGAAGAGCTCCTGACGAAAAAAGCAGATAAGATAAGAGCTATCTCTGCCATCTTGGACAAGTTAGCCGTACCAAAGTCCTCTTCGCCCGTTATGGCCCGTAACTACGCAATGGCGAGCAAACCGGTGGGTGTCCGGCTGGCATGGGTTTGTAACTATAAACATGCTATGCACAGCAGTCCTTGCGGTTGCGCTAAACCACAGTTAGGCGGCAAGTGGGTCATCTTAGGAAAGAATGTTTCAACAGAAATTAAAGACGATAAATAATGGACCAGACGTTAAATACTAAAAAGCCAAATGCATCTGACAATGTAGCTGGTGGTACAACGCTTAGGACCATATCGGCTACTTCCTTACCTCAGCAAGGTACGACCTCGAGGTCTTTTGTTCATCCAAACATAGGTGACAGTCACTCAGAGGAGTTTGTGTTGAAAGGACAGTATTATACCAATAAACGTTGTCTTAGCGACAACTCTGGTGAAGCTCAGGTCTTTCTCGTAGAACGTGGAGGACGTGAGTTTGTTCTTAAAATATACTATCCCAACTTTGTCGTCAAGAAGTCCTTACTGAAGATGATCAAGAACATGGAAATGGAGATGATCATGAAAGTGATGGATTTTGGAAAGACCTATGTAGATGGTAAGAACCGTGACTATGAGCTGATGGAATACCTGGAGGGAGGCACCCTGAATGATACGCATGCAGAAGGTGACCTCGACCAGTTCCGTCGTGTAGCCTTACAGGCGGCTGCAGCTCTGGCGTTCTGTCATAACAACGGCATCATTCACAAAGATATCAAGCCCAGCAATTTCTTCTTCCGTGACAAAGAGCACAAGGAACTGGTGTTAGGCGACTTCGGCATATCGTCTGTTATGTCTGAAGGTGAGCGGATGCATCGTACCACCCAGGCCCGTACTCCAGTATATGCTGCTCCAGAGATGTATTTTGACGTCATAGATGGCGTAGTAGAAATTACGCCAGCTGTTGACTATTACTCTTTAGGCATCACGTTGATGACCTATTGGATGGGCGAGAACCCCATAAGCACTAACGAGCGTGTCATGATGCGTAGGAAGAACGAAGGCCGTTTGCCACGTGTCAATGAGTTGCCAGACAGAGTGAAGATGATTGTTCAGGGTCTGACAGCCGTCAACCCTCAGAACCGTTGGACTTACAATGAAGTGGAGCGCTGGTTCCTTGGTGAGAGCCCCAAGGTTGATATCTCTTCGCCGTATCTGAGATATAAGAGCTTTGTCGTTGACCCAGACAAAAATGTAGTAGCAGATAATATCCATGAACTGATACCCATGTTGCTGGACCATGAGCGTCTGGCGATGGGCTATCTCTATGGCGGACGACTGACCAACTGGTTGGAGCAGTGTGGAAACTCTAAGTTGAGCACGGTTCTCAAGGACATCGTACAGAACCGTTATCCTGCCGACCAGAAGGCTGGACTGATGGCTGCTATCTATGCCATGGAGCCCACCTATCCTTATCAGGACGTGAAGGGTAATTTGTGTGATGACATTCACAGTGTTGCCATCTCCATGTTGAATAATATCGATGAATATGGTATATTGCTGCGCAACAGGTACGACAGGCTCTGGTTGTATCTTGAGTCCCATTCGTCAGCAGATGTAGAGAGGCTTCGCACCTATTTTGACGACCCCAAAGGTGTTGATGGACGAGTTGCCATTCTCCGTACTGTCTATGAGATTGATAAGGATATTCCCTTCTTGTCGAAGCATCGTTCTTCTTCCCTGTCGGATATTGTCAAAGCATTCGGAACAGGAGAAACAAGTGACGATGAGTGGAGGAGTCTCACTGACGGACGTCTGTTGTCATGGATGCATAGCCATGAAGACCACATGGCTTGTGAAGCCTTGCGTATCATGACAGCTGGTCAGACCTATTCCAGACAATTAGCATACAAGGTGCTGTATAATGTTTATCGTGATGCAGCTTACGACCTGAAAGATGCAAATACCCCTGAGAAGGTTGGCGAGGTGCTGAAGAACGACTTAATACGTTGGCAGCACATGAGTGATGCTCAGATGGAAAAAGAAGTTGCCGACTTTGCTGATCCCAATGGGCGTTTCGCATACTATGCCCAGTTGCATGGTTGGTTTGAGCAATTGAGTGAAGCCAATAGGACATTCGATATGAAGAGCGAGGAAAACCGTGATCGTATCAGTGCTTACGATCTTCGTACAGCAGCTTATAGAATGTGCCGTATCCTGGGTGCCAATCCTGTGTATGTGCTGTCTGACGGTACGAGACTGGGGGATGGCAAGAACATAGCTCAGTCACTTTATTCACAAATCAAACCAGAGATTCGTAATGGCTCGTTTGCCCAATGGTTGTCGGTATGGTATCATGAAGACCCGTTCCAGGATTTCAGTGAGCAATACAGTTATGAGCGTACCTTGGAATCGTGGATCTTGAAGCTTGGCGACATCGACAGTCAACAGGTCTATTATCGTAGGTTCGTGAATGCAAAGGATGAAACGTCGAAACGTTTTGACGAGGTAAGAAATAACTATCACACGGCTCAGAAGAAAGAAAATTTGTGGCGTTATGTTTTCTATGTATTGGTGGCTGTGTGGATTCTTATGGTTGCAGTATTTGGCATATCAGGTAGAGAGTTCCTGTTAGGACATTCCGTCTTCACCATTGGTGTACCTTTGGGAGGAATGACTGCTCTGATAGTCGCAGTAAGAGCCTATTTCCGCGGATATGGATTCTTGTTCTCCAGTCTTTGGGGTGCATTAGGCCTGATGTCGTCAGCCATTCCTATATGGGTAATGAAGTTCCTGAATCATTCATACCCGTCATTGTTTATTCCGGCTATTATCATCATGACACTAATATATGTCGTTATATGCCACTTCACCGATTTCCGTAGTGACAGAAAGGATGACCGTGAAATGATTAATTCAATGCTGAGCGACGATATCAAGTCAGAACTGCTCGAACCGTTATACTACACATTCAAGACAAAGTCGTATCGTTATAAGAGTTCGAAGTTCGGAGTGCTGGATGACATTCAGAATCAGGTGAAGTCCGTAGCAGGTGAGTCCGTATTGCATTATATGCTATGGAGTGCACTTGTTGCAGTCTTGATACTTGAAATGTTGATATATAGTCCTAAGTTGATGAATGTCGGTAATCCCGACTTAGACAACTGGCGCTTAAGTCCTGCAAAGGTAGTCAAACAGATACAAAGAGACGTAGAGTAATGAAATGTGAGCATTGTCATAAGGAGAACAGACCAGTAGCAAAGTTCTGCAAGTGGTGCGGTCAGCCTCTGGTTTCGTCTAATGTACTTGACAAGTTGGTTGGGTTAGATGACCTGAAGTCACAACTGAAGACCATTGTCGATACCTATACCTTTCTCCATTCGCGTAAGGACATTGTGTCTGTGCGCTTAAGTGTCAATGCTATTATCATAGGTGAAACAGGAACAGGAAAGACCGCTCTGGCAGAAGTCATAAAGGATTATTTCTATCAGCATAAAATCATTGAAAAGCCGAAGTTGACGAAGGTCGATGCTGTTGACTATTCCAGATTCGTCGATAAGTGGGACGACAATGTCAAGAAGGCGCGTAACGGCATCCTGTTCTTTGACAATGTGCAGAAGTTGCTGCCTGATAAGTATTCAAATCAGGTCAATCCGCTTGATAAGCTTTTTGTAGAGATGGATCACTGGGACGATAATCCCATTGTGATCATTGCTGGTCTTCCCAAAGGACTTGAGGATTTCCTGTCAAGCAATCCGGCAGTAGCCAATCGTTTCAAATATATCTTCCGATTACCTACACCAGGGCCGAAGGAGTTGGTTGGTATCTGCAAGATGACGCTGCATAGCAAGTATGGCATCAGCGATTATACGCCAGGTGCATCCGATAAACTGCTGCGTTATTTCAAGTATCAGGTAAAGAAGAAGGATGACACCTTCGGATATGCTCATATTGCCATAAAGACAGCAGAAGACATCTTCACTTCTTTTATCAGTCGTGGTTCTTCTGACGTATGTATTGAAGAGTCCGACATCAGGGGGTATGTGCCAGAAGAACGTCCACTGGAAGAGGTGTTGAATGACCTGAACATGTTTATTGGCATGGATGCCGTAAAACGTGCTGTCAGGGAAATGGCCTATGCGGTTCAGAATAGCCTCCAGCGAGCAGAGCGCGGATTAGGAGAGCAGCAGAAGATGGGCATGCACATCATCCTTACTGGTAATCCTGGTACAGGTAAGACGACTATCGCACGCAAGCTTGGAGAAATACTGGCAGCTATCGGTTATCTTGACAGTGGTCATGTCATAGAGGTTGACCGTGCTAAGATGGTCAGTGAGTATCAGGGTGAGACTCCGAAACTTGTCGATCGTCTCTGTGATAAGGCACAAGGAGGCATACTCTTTGTTGATGAGGCCTATACCCTTGCACCACTCAGTCAGGGTGGTGAACGCGACAATCAGGGAGCACAAGCGCTTGAGAAACTGATGAAACGTATGGAAGACGACAGAGGAAAGTTTGTCGTCATTGCAGCAGGATATCGTACTGAAATGGAAAATCTCTTCCGTATCAATCCTGGCTTCCGTAGCCGTTTCAATTATTTCCTCGATATAGAAGACTATACTCCAGAACAGCTGTTCGATATTCTGAAGCTGTTTGCGACAGAAAAGAAATATGTCTTTTCACACGATGCTGAAGAACTGACCCGCAAGGTAATCAGCGACATGTATAATGCACGTGATAAAGACTTCGCTAATGGTAGGACGATGCGTCAGCTCTTTGACAAGATTTGCAGTAAACAGGCAGAACGTTTGCAGAAGGGCAATATCTCTACGATGACGGATGAGATGCTGATGACGATAGAGGTTGACGACATACCTTACGATGCCCCGAAGACTGTCGATTATAAGGAATGTCTGACCAAGTTGAATGGCTTAGTCGGACTGGATGCTGTAAAGAACGAGATTTCCAACCTTGCAGCGTTCCTTAATCTTCAGGTTAAGCGTGGTGAGCAAAACACCTTCCTCGGAAAACACTATGTCTTTACAGGCAATCCTGGTACAGGTAAGACTACTGTTGCCCGTATCATGTCTGACGTGTTCCGTACGTTGGGTATTCTGTCAAGAGGTCAGTTGGTGGAAGCTGACAGGAGTAAGCTTGTTGCAGGATATAGTGGGCAGACAGCTATAAAGACGAATCAACTGATAGACTCTGCACTCGGAGGGGTACTCTTTATTGACGAGGCATATACGCTGAAGTCAAATGATGCTGACTCGTTTGGCGCTGAAGCCATCGACACTCTTCTTAAACGTTTGGAAGATGATAGGGGAAAGTTTATATGTATCGTTGCTGGTTATACTGACCAGATGCATGACTTCATAGATTCCAACCCAGGACTAAAGAGCAGGTTTACACAAACCATTCATTTCGATGACTATACTCCTGACGAGCTGACACAGATCTTCCTTAATCTCGCACAGGCTAAAAACTTTACTGTTGATGAGGACACGCGTGCTGCTGTCCATAGGCAGTTTGAGCAGTTATACCTACGGCGTGACAAGAACTTCGGAAATGCACGTGAGGCACGGCGCATCTTCGATGAAGCAGTAGAGAAGCAGAGTCAGCGTCTTATCAATCAGATAGGTAGTCCAGAGTTCAAGGAGTCTGACATGTTCTGTATTACAGCAGCCGACCTGCCTATAGCACAAAGTGATACAGCACGACCACTGGATGAGGTGCTTAACGAGATGGATGAGTTTGTCGGCATGCGTTCTGTCAAGAACATGATTCGACGTCTGGCTGTCCAGAGCATGTTTATGAAACAGCGTGCAGCTATGGGAGCAGGACGAGTACAACAGATTTCCATGAATTTCATACTGACAGGAAATCCAGGTACTGGCAAAACTTCCGTTGCACGTAAGATGGGCGAGGTATTACAGAGCATGGAAATCTTGCCTACTTCCAGGGTTATAGAGGCCAGTAGGGCAACACTGGTAGGCAAATACATGGGCGAAACACCCAAGATTGTCAATAATATGTGCGACAAGGCTATGGGCGGCATATTGTTCATTGACGAGGCCTATACCCTGTCTTCGCAGAACGATCAGTATGGCAAGGAAGCTGTTGATACACTGATGAAGCGGATGGAGGACGATAGGGGAAAGTTTGTTGTCATAGCAGCTGGTTATAAAGACAAGATGGAGACGTTCCTGTCCATGAACCCAGGTCTGGCCAGTCGTTTTACCCATAAGCTCCACATCGATGACTATAATGAGGATGAGCTACTTGCCATTTTCAAGAAGATGGCTGCTAAAGAGCAATACACACTATCGCCAGCTGCTGAGTTCAAACTGATGGATTTGATTTGCAGAAAGTTGTATGCTAAAGATGAGTCCTTCGGAAATGCGCGTGAAATGCGTACGCTGTTAGATGCTGTCATTCAACAGTTGTCCATCAGAGTGTCGGCATTGCCATCGTCAGAGATTACCACAGAGACTTATCAGCTCATCATGCCTGAAGATATAAAAGAAGAAGAATTATGATAATATGTCCAACGTGTAAAGAAGAAATAGATGACGATTCACGCTACTGCGACCAGTGTGGACAGAAACTTGTATATTGTAGCTCTTGTGGAAGAGTGGGGAAGGGCAGACGCTGCACTTATTGCGGAGGCTTGATGGTCACCGTTGAGGAACTGGAAAGCAACAGGCATACTGTCAACACCTCAATGGGGGCATATTCGCAGTTTGAGCATACCACAAATCCTGGTTCTTTTGAAAGCGACAGCTTACGTTCCATGATGGCAGACCCACATCATGCTATTCCGAGGCTGGCATTGTACAACGGCAATCTGGATATACACATCGTGGGACAGAACGGAGCAATGATAGGAAGGCGACAAGGACCTTACACACAATTCTTTCAGGATAACATGTACGTCTCTGGTCTCCATGCTCAACTGGTTTACACAAAGGAGTCCGGCTGGTGCATCATCGACAAGCATTCCTCCAATGGAACCATGCTTAACGATCATCATCTACAGCCTGACGTTCCCATGTCAATAAAAAGTGGAGATATCGTTACTATTGCTAATATAAGTTTGCAGGTAAGCATAGAATAAATCACTATTATGGATAAGTTTAGTATTACAGCAGCCAGTCATGTGGGCTGTATCAGGAGTAACAATGAGGATATGATTCTTGTATGGGATAGGTTTATTAGGAATGATTCTTACAGAACAGAAATCTATCCGGAATCTATCAACCGCTTTGTCATAGCAGTCGCCGATGGAATGGGAGGACATAATGCGGGCGAAGTGGCAAGTCAGCAGGCTATCGAGAATTTGAGATTCTTTATCGACGATCTGCCTGTAGGATTGTCTTCAGGCGATTTGAACGAGATGATGGCCGAATGGCTCAAGTCTATTAATAAGTCTATTGAAGGCCGAGGACTTAGTGACCCATCGTTGGCAGACATGGGTACCACGCTTGTGGGAATTATCTACTACGAACATAAGTTCTACTGGATGAACTGTGGTGACAGCAGACTTTATCGGCTCCGTGATGGACAGTTGACACAGCTCTCCACTGACCACTCGCTCAACAATATGATGGGCACTAAAAAACATTCCAATATCATTACAAACTGTATTGGTGGAGGATGTCGCACATCTTTTATAGATATGTTTGAATTTACCAGTGACGTTAAAACAGACGACACATATATTCTTTGTTCGGACGGATTAAACGACATGGTGGATGACAAACATATCGAGGCATTAGCGGATCAACAATGTAGTGCTTCTGAGTTTTGTCGGGCTGCCATCGATGCTGGAGGCTATGATAATGTTTCTGTATGTGTTATTAAAGTAATGTAAGTGATATGCCATTAAGATTACCCGATAAATTACCCGCTATTGAACTGCTCAAGCAGGAGAACATATTTGTCATGGACTATTCCCGCGCTCACATGCAGGATATTCGTCCACTCAAAATCGTTATCCTCAACCTCATGCCACTCAAAATTACTACAGAGACCGATCTTATCAGGTTGCTCTCGAACACACCGTTGCAGATTGAGGTTAGTTTCATGAAGCTCAAAAGTCATACTCCCAAGAATACCCCGGTAGAGCACATGATGATGTTCTATCGTGACTTCGAGAGTATGAAGAACGAGAAGTTTGATGGAATGATCATTACCGGTGCTCCTGTTGAGACGCTGGAGTATGAGCAGGTGACCTACTGGGATGAGATGAAAACCATCTTCTCTTGGGCAAGAAACCATGTCACCTCTACGCTTTATATCTGTTGGGCGGCTCAGGCAGGTCTTTATTATCATTATGGCATACCCAAGTATCCGCTGAAGACTAAAATGTTCGGCATTTTCAAACAGAGGCCGCTGATTCCTCAGATGCCTATCTTCCGAGGGTTCGATGACTATTTTAATATGCCTCACAGCCGTCATACGGAGGTCAGGGCCGAAGATATTGCCAACAACAAGGAACTTACGCTCATTGCAGACTCGCCTGAGTGTGGGGTCAGTATTGTCATGGCTCGTGGAGGACGTGAGTTCTTCATCACCGGTCACTTGGAATATGCGCCCAACACCCTTGACAAGGAGTACAAACGTGATAAGGATATACGGCAGGATGTTTTAATGCCTGTCAACTATTATCGTGACAACTGCCCCGATAATCCACCTGAAGTGACATGGCGTGCACATGCTAATCTCTTTTATAGCAATTGGATTAACTATTACGTCTATCAGGAAACACCTTACGACATTAACATGATTGAGTAAATGCAACAACTCGAACTGCTTGCTCCTGCAAAGAATCTACAGTGTGGCATCGCGGCTATTGACAATGGAGCTGATGCTGTATATATCGGACCAGAACGATTTGGAGCACGTGTGGCTGCTGCCAACTCCATTGATGACATTCGTCAGCTATGCCAATATGCGCACAACTTCCAGGCAAAAGTCTATGCCACGGTCAATACCATAGTGTATGATGATGAGCTGGAAGATACGCAGCGCATGCTGTGGAGTCTCTATGAGGCAGGGGTCGATGCTGTTCTTGTTCAGGACATGGGCCTGTTGTCCATGAAAAGACCGCCACTTCCCTTACATGCCTCAACACAAACAGACAACAGAACTGCCGATAAGGTGCGGTGGCTGTACCAACAGGGGTTCCAACGGGTAGTGCTTGCGCGTGAGTTGTCACTCTCCGAAATCAAGGCTATTCATGAAGCAGTGCCTGAGGTTGAGCTTGAAGTCTTCGTTCATGGTGCGCTGTGCGTGTCTTTCTCCGGCCAGTGTTATGCATCTCAATATTGTTTCCAAAGGTCTGCTAACAGGGGAGCGTGTGCACAGTTCTGCCGCTTGCCCTTCGACCTTATTGATGCTGATGGGCAGCTCATACAACATCATCGTTATCTGCTCTC
>JAFPED010000002.1 GCA_017423565.1 Prevotella sp.
AGCGAGGGTTTCAAAATAATGTATGCCGGCCGAATGATGTTCAGCACTTGGCGCTTCATATCTGGGTCATTAATGCCTATCAGCTCTTCATCCAAGGCAATGGGTAGTGGTGATTCTCTGCATAACTCTGCCATTAACGACCATTGTCCTTGCTTAATAGGCTGCTCAATGGAATGTATGTTATATTGTGACAGCAGTTCCAACTTATATAACGCATCCTCGAAAGGGAAGGCTCCATTGGCATCCAGGCGTAACGTTACCTCGTGGTATGAGAAACGCTGACGAATACGCTTCACCAATTCCAACTCTTGCTCGAAGTCTATGGCACCGATCTTTAGTTTTATACATCTAAAACCCTGCTCCAACTTCGTCTCCATACGATTCAGCATATCCTCGTAACTGCCCATCCAAACCAGACCGTTGATAGGGATACCTACCTCACCACGCGAGAAAGCATTGTCGAACAATAAACATTTTCCTTTATCCTTTTTACCTTTTACATCAAGCAATGCCGTCTCCAGTCCAAAAAGCATCGAAGGATAGTCGCGCAGGTCATCATAAGGGATGATGCCCGTTTGTTCCACCTGGTCACAAAAACGTCTCAACACCTCCTGATAATTCAGGAGTTCATCACAGCTGAGTTGTGGCAATGGGGCACACTCACCCTGGCCAACAACTTCCCCGTCAGTACATGTAAGGAGCCACACTCGCCGTTCTGTATAAACCCCACGACTGGTACCTGCCGGCTGCTTGAAATGGAGCAAGCGCTCCTCAATATCTATCTTCATGGAATCTTGGGGTATTGTTCAAAGTTTGGTTTACGTTTCTCAAGGAATGCCTTGCCCCCTTCCTGAGCCTCGTCGAGGAAATAGTAAAGCATAGTAGCGTCACCTGCCAATTGCTGAATACCAGCCTGACCGTCTAATTCTGCATTCAGACCAGCTTTAATCATACGCAATGCTATAGGGGAGCGTTCCATCATCTGCTCTGCCCATGCCACACACTCATCTTCCAACTCAGACAAAGGAACAACCTTGTTCACCATTCCCATTTCTTCTGCCTCATGAGCAGTATATTGGCGACAGAGGAACCATATCTCACGGGCCTTCTTCTGCCCCACTATACGTGCCAGATAGCTTGAGCCAAAACCTGCATCAAATGATCCGACCTTCGGACCTGTCTGGCCAAAGACTGCATTCTCAGAAGCTATGGTCAGGTCGCACACAAGATGCAGCACATGTCCACCACCAATAGCATAACCATTCACCATGGCGATGACAGGCTTTGGCAACCTACGTATCTGCATCTGAACATCTAAAACAGACAAACGAGGCACGCCTTCTTCATCAACATAACCTCCACGACCTTTCACATGCATGTCGCCACCAGAGCAAAATGCATGTTTCACATCCTCCAGACGTTTGCCTTCTGGAACCTCTGACATGGCTCCTGTCAAGAGTACCACACGTATGTTCTGCATCTCTCTGCAAAGAGAAAAGGCTTGACTCAACTCCAACGTAGTACGTGGCGTAAAAGCATTACGATATTGCGGTCGGTTAATAGTTATTTTAGCTATTCCGTTATACTCTTCGAAGCATATCTCTTCGAACTGCCGAATCTGTTTCCATTGTCTTTGTTTCATTATCATGTCATTAGTTGATGATTAGCTTACAAATATTATTCCCATCAATTAAGAATGGAGGGACAAATTTACAAAGAATCATTTGGATGAGGTCTGATTATTAGTACTTTTTAACAGGTTTAGGAGCCTTCCTAATTAGAAATTCATAAAAAAACTTGATATATGAGTTGATATTCAAGAAAAATGTGTACCTTTGACCTTCATAACAGAAGAAAAGAATGAAACAATTCATACCAATCATTGCTATTGGACTGCTGACAGGTGCCATGATAATGGAATCGTGCAGTTCAAAAAAGAAACGTGATGACATCATCACCGTGAATTACGAAAAGCCAGAGCCTCAGGGACCAATACGGTCTGATGACTATAAAGACTCTAAGCCATTTAAATGGAATAACCGTGACTACGTGTGTACTATAGAAAGAACTGCCAGTGACTCACTGCCCATGGTAAAAGACGAGACTGGTCAGCTCTTTATAGACAATCATGTCAGAGTAGTCATCAGCAGATCAGACGGGAGTGTGTTTTTCGACCGTATGTTTACTAAGTCAACCTTTAATTCGTATATCAACGACGAATTTCGTAAGTATGGCATATTGGAGGGCTTTGTCTTTGACAAAGTAGAGGGCAACGAAGTACGCTTTGCATGCAGTGTGAGCCGTCCCCAGTCTGACGAGTACCTCCCACTGATATTAGCTGTGACCCGTATGGGTGACATAGCTATCAAACGCGACCCTCGCCTTGACACTGAGCTGGAAGACCTGCCAGTAGCTGAGGAAGAGCCAATACCAGAAGGTGAAGAAGAGACAGAGCCTTAGCAGATTAGGCTCCAACACTTCTCCACCTCATCCATTCGCTTGAAAATCATATTGGCTCCCTCTGCCCGCAACTGTTCATCCGGCAAAGGACCTGTATTGACTGCGATAGTAAATATCTGCGCACCAACGGCGGCACGTACTCCCAACGGTGCATTCTCAATGACGATGGCTTCCCACGGTTTGACTCCGACTTTCTTCAGTCCAACGAGATAAGGTTCCGGACTGGGTTTACCATGCACGACATCGAAACTGGTAACCATGTATTCATGATGTAGCAAGCCCGGAAATTGTTGCTCCAGATGACTGAGCAATGAACGTTGTCCACTGCCAGTAACAACACCTATACGTAAACCAGAATGACTGATGGTTCTCATCAGCGACTCCACACCCTTCATCTTCTCTGCAGGAGGACATTTGGAGAAGAATTCGGTCTTTACCTCATACATCTGTTGAGCTTCCTCGTCAGATAATTCTCGGTGCAACTGCTCAAGGGCTTTCATCTTAATAGTTTCTACGCCACGCATTCCCTCATAAGTATAAGCCTCACTCTCGTCCATGCGGATACCGAAGTGCGCCATAGCATGATGCCACGCCCAAGCATGGTTTGGCATAGAGTTGTAAATCACGCCATCCATGTCAAAAAGCACGGCTTTCGGGTTGAACTGCCCAAAGCCGTGCTTCTCTAAGTATTGTTGTACTTCGTTTCTCACTTTATGCCTCTCTTTCAAGACGTTCCTTGATAGCCTTTGAATCAGCCTCGTACCCTGGTTTGTCAAGCAGAGCAAACATATTCTTCTTATAGGCCTCCACGCCAGGCTGATTAAACGGATTAACACCAAGGACATTACCACTGATGCCACACCCTATCTCAAAGAAATAGATGAGCTGTCCGAGATAACGCTCGTTCAAACGAGGCATGGTGATACGAATATTAGGTACGCCACCGTCAACATGCGCCAAGCGAGTACCTAACTCTGCCATCTTATTCACCTCATCAACACGCTTTCCTGCAAGGAAATTCAGTCCGTCGAGGTTCTCCTCATCCTCTGGGAAGAGAAGTTTCTTCTCTGGTTCCTCAACACTGATAACGGTCTCAAAGATGGTACGCTCACCATCCTGAATCCACTGACCCATGGAATGCAGGTCTGTAGTGAAGTCACAAGAGGCAGGGAAAATACCTTTCTTGTCTTTACCTTCTGACTCACCATAAAGCTGCTTCCACCATTCAGACATGAAGTGAAGCTTAGGTTGGAAATTAACCATAATCTCTATCTTCTTGCCGGCAGCATAAAGGCCATTACGAACAGCCGCATACTGAGCTGCAGGGTTCTCGTCGAAAGGCACATCAGCACCACACTGTTTCTCCATGTCCTGCGCACCTGCTACCAACTCACAGATATCAAATCCGGCACAGGCTATTGGCAACAGTCCGACAGGAGTAAGCACAGAGAATCGTCCACCTACATTGTCAGGAATGATGAATGAGGTGTATCCCTCCTTATCAGCACATGTGCGTGCTGCTCCTTTCTTGGCATCGGTAATAGCAACAATAACCTTCTTTGCCTCTTCTTTTCCACGCTGAGCCTCACACTGTTTCTTCAACAGACGGAAGGTAAGTGCAGTCTCTGTCGTAGTACCTGACTTCGAGATGTTAATCACACCGAACTTCTTGTCCTTCAAATAGTCGGTCAGTTCAGCAAGATAGTCCTCACCAATGTTATTGCCTGCAAACATGATGGTAGGGTTCATCTTGTCCTGAACAAGCCATGCAAACGAATTGCCTAAAGCTTCAATGACGGCACGTGCTCCCAGATAAGAGCCACCGATACCAGCCACCACTACTACCTCACAGTTCTCACGAAGCACATTAGCACAGGCTTGCAGTTCCTTAAGGAACTCAGGCGTTATGCTGCTGGGCAGATGTAACCATCCCAGGAAATCATTACCAGGGCAAGTACCCTCTTCCAAGGCCTGCTGAGCGGCCTTTACTTTTGGCTCAAAAGCCTTCACTGCGCCTGCCTCCAGGAAGCAGGCAGCTTTTGTGATGTCAAGACTGATATTTTTCATATTGTTTATAAATAAAAATTTGTTCTGTCATGATTATTTGTCATCTCTCTGGCTGATAATTCTGCGCCAGTGCCAACCCTTCAGATGTCTGGCTGAACTTAGTATCAAGGAACACCTTATAGGTATCAGCAGCATCCTTGGTACGTCCCAGTTTCTGCAAGGCTTGTGCCTTATAGATAGTATAACGGCCTATTTGCTTGTCGATATATGTTTCATCAACATCGGGCCGTTGCTGATATTCGCCAAGCAGCTCACCGAAACTGCCTGTATAATAGAGTGCTGCTTTATATTTTTCCGCTTGAATACAATAGTATGCAATATTAATTAGTCCGGCGATGGCATCCTTATATGCCTCGTCAGTATGAGTCCGACTGATGTTTTCTTTGTGTTTCTGACATGCAATGAAGAAAGCATTTTCAGTGTCTTCCTCGTTGGCACCAGTACTGACCTGACTCAATCCAATGTATATAAGCAAATTGATGTAGTCACTGGTGGTGTCACGTTTATGCTCCTCTAAATACTTAACAGCCGGCATAGCCATTTTCAATACCCCTTGGAAGTCTCGTTCCAGACACAAAAGGTTTGCCAGTCGGCTGGCAGACTTCTCGTAGTATTCCCCGTCAACTGTATTGTCCGACTCTTCCGCATGTTTCATGGCAAGTGTCCAGTATTCGTTTGCTTTGTCTTTTTGTTTCAGACGGTCGTAGGCACAACCTTGCCAAAAACAGGCCTTTGCATCAGAGATGTCACCTGTCATCAAGAGACTGTCAGTCAACATAACGAGACGGTTGTAGTCCTTCTGTTTGTAGGTATTGTCAATCAACCTGTCAAAATATGCCATTTCCTCTCCTACTCCTGTTTTCTTGCACGATGATAACAGGAGCAAGAATACAATAGGAAAAAGAAAGACAGTTTCGGATTTAGTAGTCATTGGCAAGGGCTTTTTATCTGAAAGAATCGGTAAGTAGTTTAATTTCTATCTGTGGTGAAATACGCTCATATAGGATATTATACACAGCATCAAGGATGGGCATGTTGACATGCTGATGTCTATTAATTTCCTTCATACATTTTGTGCCAAAGAAACCTTCTGCAATCATTTCCATCTCTATCTGTGCCGACTTGACAGAGTAGCCTTTACCGATCATGGTTCCAAAAACACGGTTACGGGAAAAATTTGAGTATCCTGTCACCAGCAGGTCACCCAAATATACCGAATCATCCATGTTACGTTCTTGAGGATGGACACTCTTTAAGAAACGTGTCATCTCCTGTACGGCATTGGCCATAAGCACCGCCTGAAAATTATCGCCGAACTTCAATCCAGAGCAGATACCTGCTGCTATGGCATATACATTCTTCAATACAGAAGAATACTCAATACCTATCACATCGGACGAAGTCTTCGTTTTTATATAGTCACTGGTAAGAATCTCTGCAAACGCCTGCGCCTTTTCACGGTCAGAACAGCCGATGGTGAGATACGATAGACGTTCCAGTGCCACCTCTTCTGCATGTGACGGTCCTCCCAGGCATGCCAGATTTTCGTATGGCACATCATATACCTGATGGAAATACTCTGAGCAAACCAGATTTTCATCAGGCACGATACCCTTGATGGCTGTAACGACAAACTTGTCTCGGATGCGTGTTTTGAGTTTCTTCAGGTGACTCTTCAAATATGGTGATGGTGTAACAAAGACCAGCGTGTCGTACTGTTGCACTATTTTATTTATGTCACTTGAGAACTCTATCTCGTCAACATTAAAATGAACACCAACGAGATAAGCAGGGTTATGACCTAACCTCTGGAAGTCTTCTATACGGTCGTCGCGACGCATATACCACCCGATGCGATGAGTATGTCCCACCACTATCTTGGCAATTGCCGTTGCCCAGCTGCCACCACCAATAATCGCTATCTTACCGCATTCAAACATATATCATCCCCTTTAACTTAGGGTGCTTTGGGCGCTCTGAATCCACTGTTGCACCTCATCGACCGACGGCTTCTGCATGTCAAGTTTATATTTCTTGACGATGTCTCCAATCTTCTGTTGTAGGCCTTGCGCTTTCTCTTCCTTGATATTTTGCACGAGGTTGAAACCTGCTTTGCGGAGCACAGGTACCCACTCTTCACTGACACCCACTTCTGCCCATTCTGCAACAGAGCTTTGTGGAATCTTCTTTTCTGGCTTCATCTGGGGGAAGAACAATACCTCCTGAATAAACGTCTTACCAGTCATCAGCATAACCAAACGGTCAATACCTATGCCTATACCACTGGTCGGTGGCATACCATATTGAAGTGCACGTAAGAAGTCCTGATCAATAATCATGGCTTCGTCATCGCCTTTGTCTGCCAGTTTCATCTGTTCAATGAAACGCTCTTCCTGGTCTATTGGATCATTCAACTCAGAATAGGCATTTGCCAGTTCCTTTCCGTTGACCATCAGTTCGAAACGTTCTGTCAGTCCAGCCTTTGAACGGTGCATCTTTGTCAGTGGTGACATTTCTACAGGATAATCGGTAATAAAGGTTGGCTGTATAAACGTACCTTCACAGAACTCTCCGAACAGCTCATCGATGAGTTTTCCTTTACCCATCGTCTCGTCAACATCCATGCCTTTCTCTTTACAGAAAGCACGAATCTCCTCTTCCGTCTTACCATTACAGTCGAAACCTGTCTTCTCTTTAATAGCATCCAATATGGGAAGACGACGATAAGGTGCCTTAAACGAGACGATGTTCCCGTCAATCTCTCTTTCTGGCTTGCCATTGACAGCGACACAAATTGTCTCCAACAGCTTTTCTGTGAATGACATCATCCAGTTGTAGTCCTTATACTGCACATAAAGCTCCATGCAGGTAAACTCAGGATTATGGTTACGGTCCATACCTTCGTTACGGAAGTTTTTGCCTATTTCATATACACCCTCAAAACCTCCCACGATCAAGCGTTTTAGGTAAAGCTCTGTGGCGATACGCATATACATGTCTTGGTCAAGAGCATTAAAATGGGTGATAAACGGACGGGCAGAAGCACCACCAGCAATGGCCTGCAAGGTTGGTGTTTCCACCTCTGTGTATCCAGCTTCGTCAAGCACCCGACGAAGTGTACGTATTACTGTAGCACGCTGAAGGAACGTTTCCTTCACACCATCGTTGACAACCAGGTCAACATAACGCTGGCGATAGCGCAGTTCTGGGTCATCGAACTTATCGTATGCCACGCCATCTTTATATTTGACAATAGGCAGTGGTTTGAGCGACTTCGACAACAAAGTAAGCTCCTGTGCATGAACAGATATTTCTCCTGTTTGGGTACGGAAGACGAATCCCTTGATACCGATAAAGTCACCGATGTCCAGCAAACGCTTGAATACAACGTTATACAAATCCTTGTTTTCGTCAGGGCACAAATCATCACGGGTGATATAGACCTGTATGCGTCCCTTGCTGTCCTGCAACTCAACAAACGATGCCTTACCCATGACGCGACGACTCATCATCCTGCCGGCAATGCACACATGGCGTGGCTCTTCGCCTTCCTGCAAGTCTATGAATTGGTCACGTATATCTGTTGAGAATGCATTCGTGGGATACTCTGCTGCAGGATATGGGTTAATACCCATCTGTCGCAGCTCTTGCAGACTCTGCCGTCTGCCTATTTCTTGTTCGCTTAATTCTAAAATATTCATAATAGAGATTTGTTTTGACTGCAAAGGTACGAAAATTATTCATAATACATAAAGTAAGGATTGTTAATTTTTCAATTATAGTAAAAAAAAAGATAAATCTTTTGGCTGCATAATGAAATTTTCGTATATTTGCCACATCAATAATTAGGAGACCTATGATAGAGACCTCAATGAAAGACAAAGTGTTTGGTGTAGAAATAAGCATCGAACGTACTGCCTATGCTATTATCGACATTCGTGGAAACATTATTGCCCGTGATGAATTCGCAACAACAGACTACACGAACATCAATGATTTCGTTTCTGCACTATGTGAGAAATTGGTTGAAATGATGTTAGCCCACGATGTGTTTGGAGCTATCCGATCTGTTGGCATCAGTGCTCCCAGCACTAATTTCATGACTGGATGTATAGAGAATGCTGTAAATTTCCCCTTCAAGGGAATCATTCCCCTGGCTGCGATGATGCGTGACCGTTTAGGATTGGCCGTTGCCGTTGCTAACAAAGCACATGTAAGAGCATTGGGAGAATACGAGTTTGGTGCAGCACATGGCTTGAAAGACTTTGTGCTCTTGACCATTGGTCACGGTATAGGAAGTTTCATATTCTCAAACAACCAGCCTTACTTGGGAGCCGACGGTTTTGCCGGTGAGTTCGGACATACTTGTATGGAGACTAACGGACGTGTTTGTGGCTGTGGCAAACATGGATGTGTAGAGGCTTATCTGGCCGAAAAAGGCATTCTCCAGACGGCTAAAGAAATCATGTCCGAAAGCAATGAACCCAGTTTGATGCGCGAGAAAGCTGATTTCAAGCCAATAGATATCACTGCATTCTGTGAACAGGGTGACAAACTTGCCATTGAGACCATGCGTCGTACTGGTGTATGGCTTGGCTGGTCATTAGCCAATTATGCCACTGTTGCAGATCCTGAAGCCTTTATTTTCACTGGTGGAATATCACATGCAGGCAAATGGCTTTTCGATTCAGCAGAAGAAACTTTCAACAAGAAAGTTTTCCATAACATTCAAGGCAAGGTACGGTTTATTATGTCTTCTTTAGATCCAGAGGTCTGCGACCTATTGGGTGCTTCTGTCTTAGCGTGGGACGTTAAAGAATATTCATTATTTAAGTAATTGAGACCAAATATAAATACGACTTTTCTATGGACGAGATGAAGGTTAAGACCAGAGTGGTCGGCGTTGATTTATCATTGGATTACACAGTATGTGCCATCGTAGATATTCGTGGTACCATCATTGCGAAGAATTCGTTTGCGACCAGCGACTATCCAGACGTAAACAACTACGTATCTGTTCTCTATGAAAAGATTATCAAACTGGCAGAAGAAAACGGAGGAATAGATACCATACGCTCTGTGGGCATTAGTGCACCCAGTGCTAATTTCAAAACTAATTGCATTGAAAATGCTTCCAATTTACCATGGAAAGGTGTTGTACCACTGGCAGCAATGCTGCGCGACCGCTTAGGACTGGCTGTAGCAGTGGCTAACGATGGTCATGTAACAGCATTGGGCGAACAAGCTTTTGGTAGTGCTCACGGCATGAAGGACTTCATTGTCATTAGCACTGGACAAGGTGGCGTTGGCAGCAGCATCTTTACCAATGGCCGTCCGCACTTAGGAGCCAACGGCTTCTCTGGTGAGTTAGGACATACCTGCGTCATCGAGAATGGACGTCAGTGTGGCTGTGGAAAGAAAGGCTGCTTAGAGACTTATGTCTCCATACTGGGCATTGTTCAGACAGCACGTGATTTGGTGTCCGAGAGCGACGAGCCATCACTCATACGCAATATTGACAATTTGAACATTCAGTCATTCGTCCTTTGTTGTCAGAAAGGTGACGCCCTGGCTTTAGAGGCTGTCCACCGTGCTGGAAAGGTATTAGGACGTGCACTGGCTAATTATGCGTCAATATTCAACCCTGAGGCCATCATTCTTACAGGAGACATCCTCCTGGTAGCAGAGTGGATCATGCCTTCTGTCAGAGAAGCAATCGAAGAAAATGTGTTCCACAACTTGCGTGGCAAGGTTAGAGTGTTGGCATCATTGCTCGACAACGAAAACCGCACCGTACTTGGCGCCAGTGCATTGGCATGGGACGTTAAAGAATACTCACTCTTTATTTAAATAATGGACGTAGAAAGAATCAAGCAAATAATAGAAGAGAAACCCAACCTGTCAACCGCCCTCGGAATGGAATTTCTTTCCACTTCCGAGGACGATGTTTGTATGGCACGAATGAAGGTCGATGAACGTAATCGTCAGCCTTTTGGATTCTTAAGCGGTGGTGCATCGTTGGCATTGGCAGAGAATGTGGCAGGCGTAGGCTCCTCGTCGCTATGCCCAGGAAAGATGTGTGTAGGCATAGAGGTCAGCGGCAGTCATGTGAGAGCTGTATCCGAAGGCGACACAGTTACTGCCATTGCCCGTCTTCAGCACCAAGGAAGTACGTTACATGTGTGGAATGTAGAAATCCGCAATAGTGCCGGCGAATTAATCTCGACGGTGCGTGTTACTAACTATGTTATTAATCACAACAAATAATAATGACGGCATTTGCTCTTTACCGTTTACCACGCGAAAATAGTTTCACCCTGGTAGCCCAGACTGAAGGTAACCCAATGAAACTAATGTCGTTGAGTGAGCTAAACGGAAGAAGTGGCTTCGTTGTTGCTCCTTTTGCCATATCCCCAGACCATCCTCTGCTGCTGATTCGCAACAATATTGTTGAACGTCATGGCCTCTCTGACACACTTGAGTTGCCTTGTACCATTCTTCATCAAGCCACTGACGATAGTTCGCACAAAACCTATGCCATTGATTTTGCCAATTATCATTCGCGCCTGCTGTCAGGTAACTTTCAGAAAATAGTTCTTGCCCGTAGTTCTGAGATATTAGCAAACAGCTCATGCCAACCATACGAGCTGTTCAAGGAGGCTTGTCGTCGTTACCCACGTATGTTTATCTGCCTGGTATCAACACCCATCAGTGGCACCTGGCTGACAGCAACGCCTGAAATACTGCTTTCAGGAAAAGACAGCTCATGGCATACCATGGCCTTGGCAGGCACCATGAAACTGGAAGGCTCTCAGTTAGCTTTCGATACCAACACGCCTCAAGTTGACCTGAACATTGCTTGGACCGACAAGAACATTCAAGAACAACGATATGTCGCTACTTATATGACGGAGTGTCTTGAACGTTTCACAACCGACTTCAGCGAGTGTGGACCCTATACGGTCCGTGCAGGAAACTTAGTTCATTTGCGTAGCGACTTCCGTTTCTCACTGCCTGACGAATGTCATCTTGGCGATATACTACAGACGCTACACCCAACACCTGCTGTATGCGGACTACCCAAACATGATGCCTTTAAGTTCATCTGTGAGAATGAGCACACCCCCAGACGCTACTATAGTGGGTTTATGGGACCATTGAGAATGTCGGAAACCCATCTTTATGTTTCGCTACGTTGCATGCAACTCCTTTCCAATCGTTATCAGCTTTATGCCGGTGGCGGGCTTTTATCTGACAGTTCCGAAGAGCAGGAATGGCTGGAAACCGAGGCTAAGATGGAGACCATGCGTAATCTCATAATTATTTAACGATGTATAGCAACAAAGAGAATGTCAATATCCTTACGGCCCTGCTCGTAAAACACGGTGTACGCCATGCTGTTGTCTGTCCTGGTAGCCGTAATGCTCCTATCGTACATAACTTCAACGAGTGTCCAGACATCAAGTGCTATCCTGTTACCGACGAGCGTTCAGCTGGGTTCTATGCTCTGGGAATGGCATTACACGAAAAGCAGGAGTCGTGTGTTTGCATTTGCGTGACCAGCGGCACAGCCTTGCTCAACCTACTGCCAACAGTAGCCGAAGCTTTTTATCAACAACTTCCTCTTATTGTCATTTCGGCTGACAGGCCCCAGCAATGGATTGGTCAACTCGACGGACAGACAC
>JAFPED010000098.1 GCA_017423565.1 Prevotella sp.
GTGGGTGGTGATGGATTCGAACCACCGAAGGTAAAAACCAGCAGATTTACAGTCTGCCCCATTTGGCCACTCTGGTAACCACCCTTTTGCTTTTCTTGTCTCTTCTCCGTCAGCAGAGCCTCTTGTCGGATTCGAACCAACGACCCCGAGATTACAAATCACGTGCTCTGGCCAACTGAGCTAAAGAGGCTTATTAAGCATCCGCTCCCCGACGGAGTCACGTAATTATCGGAAAGCGGATGCAAAGGTAGGCATTATTTTTTAATTACCAAAACTTTTCTGCGTTTTTTTTATCTATTACGCAATTTTTCCTTAAATTTTTGCAGTTGAACCTTCATAGAATCGACACAAAGGTCTATACTTTCCTCAAAAGTGTCACTTACTTTTTCCACGAACAAGGTTGTACCGGGGACACTCACGGTGAGGCTCACCTCCTTATTTTGTGCAGTAGCAGGCTTTACTACTTTACACTGCACCTCTACTTTCTGAATGTCTTCAAATGACTTTTCCAACTTGGCGACTTTCTTTTCGATAAACGCCTGTAACTTCTCAGTAGCATCGAAGTGAATCGATTGAATCTTAATTTCCATAGTTACCTCCTGTTTTAAGTTAAAGGTTATGCCCTTGGATGGGCTTTTTTGTAAACACGTTTCAATTGTTCAAATGTAGTATGCGTGTATAATTCGGTAGTAGCAATACTGGCATGCCCCAGCAGCTTCTTTACACTTTCCAGTCCTGCACCATTATTCAGCATGGCTGTTGCGAAGGAATGTCGCAGCACATGAGGCGATCGGGTCTTAAGTGTTGACACTAATGCCACATTGTCACGTACTATTTTCGACACCATGGTACGTCCTACCCTTCGTCCCTTGTCAGTCACCAGCAAGGCTTGGTCTTCTCGAGGAATCTGTTCATCGCGCATGGCAACATACGTTTTAAGCGCTTGTTCCAGTTCATTACCGAAGGGAACGATTCTCTGCTTGTTACGCTTTCCCGTCACCTTCAGCTGATGCAGTTCAAAGTCGACATCCTCATCATTGAGCCCTATCAGTTCTGCCAGTCGGATGCCTGTTTCATAGAATAATAATAATATGGTACGCGCGCGTACATCATTTATATTATCCTCCCACGCTTTTTGGTCCAGCAACTTGTCCATCTCGTTTTCACGTACGAAGTGAGGCAGCGGCTTCTCTTTTTTCGGACCTTTTAGCAGGTGTGCAGGATCTTTGTCAACCAAGTGTCTCGACAAAGCAAAACGATAAAACGAACGCACGGCACTCAAACAGTTGTTCACCGTTGATGCCATGGCGCCGTTATCCATCATACTCTCCATCCAATCCCGGATGACGTCTGAGTCTATAGACTCCCACGAGAGTTGACTATCTTTATTTTCGAAATACGCTTCGAAAGTCACGAGGACTTTTTCGTAGCGTTGCACTGTGAGTTCGGAACGATTCCGCTCGTAGCGCAAGTAGTTCAAAAATTGTTCTACCATCATTGTCGTTGCACCAGAGGTGTTATTTTCGGCAACGAATTTACGAAGAAATCTTCAAACTACCAAATTTTCGGGAAACTTTTTTATTCCTCGTTGGTTCTCATCTTCTGTACGTAGATAGCGTGTTCCATTTTCAGACGCTTCAGTACAGAGGGCTTGTCGAACTGCTGACGGCGACGAAGTTCCTTCACTACGCCGGTCTTTTCAAACTTTCTCTTAAACTTCTTGAGAGCCCTTTCGATGTTCTCGCCTTCCTTTACTGGTACGATAATCATGTTTCTTTCTTTTGTTATATTTAATGTTAAACTTATGTTTTCAGTCGCATAGTCCAAAAATGCGGGTGCAAAGGTACGACTTTTTGAGCAAACCACCAAGTTTTTAGGCAATTATTTAAAAAAAATCCCTTTCCTTACAAGGTGGCAGGTACTATTCTATGCATTTTGAAGCCGTTTAATGAAAGTTTGACATTGGACATCCTGCCATTCCGCTACCATGTTTGTAAAATAAGGCGATGAGGTGTTAAATCTGCTGTCTTGCTTTCATTTCCAGATAACGGTTAACCACATCAACTGAAAGATTTTCAGGCGTGGTCAATAGCGACAGGATTCCATATTGACGAAGAGTGGAAACTATGAGCCGTTGCTCATAGGCAAAACGGTCGGCCATCACATGGCGATAATAGTCTTCTAAGTTCTTAGGTCGGCTGTCACAGTAACGTCGCAGTTCCTCGTCTTCGAAGAACACCACCAAAAGTCTGTGTTTCGAATTCAGCTGTTGCAAATAAGGCAACTGGCGTTGCAGACTGATCCTACCGGTAAAGTTGGTGTAGAGTACCACCAGGGAGCGTTTATTGACATGTTTGTTCAGGTTAGCAACCAGTGCAGAATAGTCCGTCTCGTCAAATGCCGTCTGCTGGGCATAGAGAGATTCCAGCAACATCTGCATGTGTCCTGGCTGCCTTGAAGCAGGCACAAAGGTATCGAAATCGCTGCTGAACGTCACCAGTCCGGCTTTGTCCTCTTTGTACATGGCCACATATGACAACACCAGCGACGCATTGATGCTATAGTCCAACAGCGTCATTCCGTTAAATGCCTGTTGCATCACCCTGCCCTTATCTATCACGCTGTATATCTGTTGCGAACGCTCATCCTGATAGACATTCACCATCAGTTTCGAACGCCGTGCCGATGCTTTCCAGTTAATAGTGCGGAAATCATCGCCTGCAACGTAATCTTTGATTTGTTCAAAATCGGTATGATGCCCCACACGTCGTATGCGTTTGATGCCCATCTCTGTCAGGTTATTCGAGATAGCCAGCAATTCATACTGATGTAACATGAGAAAAGACGGATAGACCTTCACATCCTTTTCCTCTCCACACGAGAAACGACGCTGTAAGAGCGACAGTGGCGAAGCGACAAACACACGAATCAGTCCAAAGTCATAGACGCCACGTTGTGTTGGCCGCAAGACATATTTTATAGTTTTTGCCTCTTCAGACAAGATATGTGCCTTAAAACATACGTCACGACGTTGGAACACGACAGGAATCTCGTCTATCACCTCCACGTCGATAGGGAACCTGTAGTTGTTTTCTACCCTAACACGCACTTCATTATTGTCACCATTCGAAAAACGGTCTGCCATCACACGTTGCGCAAAGATTGCCTGTTTTTTATTCCACAACAGCACACCATCGGCAATAACTGCCAAAACAAAGAGCAACAGCGCTATACGTCCGACCATAAACATCGGACTCCACAGATAGCCGCTGGCTAACAATGCCACGACCACGCTCAGTACAATATAGAATCTACGCGTCAGAAACACTTGTCACTTTCACTTATTTCGGCACTTCCACTTTATCAATCAGTCGCTGTGTAACCTTTAGGGCTGTACTGCCTTCCATTTCAGCCTCAGCTGTGAGTATCAGTCGGTGTTGCAGGATGCTGGGTGTCACAAACTTGATATCTTCGGGTGTTACAAAGTCACGTCCACACAACAGGGCATAGGCCTTGGAGGCTTGCAGCATGGCTACTGAAGCACGGGGCGAGGCACCCAAGAAGACAGCTTTCGACTGGCGAGTCTGCTGCACGATGGCAGCAATATAACGTAACAACGACGGTTCCACATAGACCTTTTGTAGCAGCGAGCGCAGTTCCAGCAACTCTGCATGTGTCAAAACAGGCTTTACATCTTCCAATCGAGTCAGTTTCGCATTCGTATGGTGACGTTCAAGCACTTGTACCTCCTCGTCCAAAGAAGGATAACCCATCGTTATCTTCATTAGGAAACGGTCCGTCTGTGCCTCAGGCAATTTGTATGTACCTTCCTGTTCTACAGGGTTTTGAGTAGCCAGAATGGTATAGACATCGCCCATAGGATAGGTAGTGCCGTCAATCGTCACCTGTCGTTCTTCCATGACCTCGAATAGTGCAGCCTGTGTCTTCGCTGGTGCACGGTTGATTTCATCCACTAACACAATATCGGCGAAGACTGGTCCTTGATGGAACTCAAACTCGCTTGTCTTCATGTTGAACACCGTGGTACCCAACACATCACTTGGCATAAGGTCTGGCGTGAACTGCACACGACTGAACTTCGTGTCTATCAGTTTGGCAATAGTACGAGCCAACAGTGTCTTAGCAACGCCTGGCACACCTTCTATCAGCACATGTCCGTCTGCCAGGATGGCCGTCAGTATCAAATCGACAGTCAGTCGCTGTCCCACGATGACCTGCGACAACTGTTCCCTGAGCTGTTGTACTTTAGCTGCAAACTCTGTCAGATCCAGCCGTTGCTCAGTGCCAGGAATGGGGGGAATGTTTATTGCTTCCATAGGTCTTTATATGTTTTTAATTATCCAATTCATCTGGTCGATATATTGTTTCATCTGTTTCTTTGTTATTTCAGCATCCTCATCGGCTACTAACTGCCTTATACTGAGAATTTGTTTCCGAACTTCCGTCTCATCAACTCCCGTAAGGCGTGCCAATGCTGGCAGCGACACATCATCTTCACTGACATCAGTGACGTCTATATGAACGGTTCGTCTCAGCTCCTCTGCAAAATAAGTCCACTTACGTACCACCAGCGAACGGCGTTCCTTACTGTGGTAATAGAGCGTTCCCACCAGATGAATGAACTCCAATGAGTTGTTCTCCGGACGCTTCACAATGGGAATGACACGCTGACGCCTCCTACCACCTAAGAAGATGAACGACAAAGCACCCAGCATGGCAACATAGAGTGCCCATCGCAGAGGTGGTTGTGAAATCAGATAACGCAAGGGTGACTGTTCTGTGGCATCAACAGAAGGGCAGAAGCACTGCGTACGTACGACAGGAAGGTCTTTCACCAACGACATCAGTCGAAGCGAGAAACCTGCATTGTCCTGATCTACTATACCATAATTAGTAAGTAGCAGAGGAACACTGCAACAGGTAATATAGCCTTTACCCCACTGGAACGTAATGGCAACCGCAGCCTCATCATAATAGGAACTTTCTGCCAGCACACAGGCATGAAGGGAATCCCTCTTTGACTTTTTCTCTTCAGGGAAGGTATAATCTACGCTTAGCAAAGGTCCAAACACTGCAAAGGTGCGTGGTTGATAACCCATCGAACGGTCCACCCAAACCAGCGTGTCACGCTGTCTATTGTATTTAACAAACCGCTGAAGGTTTATAGTCTGGCTATATCCTTGATGCCTGATTCCCAACGTATCTTCTATCCACGACCCCAGCATGTGGGCTGCCAGTATGACGTGTGAGCCATTGTCAGCCAAGGTTAATACACTCTTGGCATCCTGCTCACTCTCAATGGCAGCGTCGGCTACCACCAGGATGGCACGTCTCGTCAGGCTGTCTTTGGCCAGTTGGTATAACGAGCTGTCTGTTATGCTGTAGCCCATAGGCATCGTACGTTCCATCAGGCTGTCGAACAGGCAAGCGCCAAAAGGTTCCTTGTCAGCATGCCGGAAGGTTGGTGTCCACGAGAAGTTCTTTGGCAGTCGCAACTCCACGAGGAACATCAGCACGAGGAATATCAGGATTCCCACGATAAACCAACGATTCAGTTTCATATGTCACCTCCTTTCTTCTGTGACAAGTGAGGAGTGACAAGTGACAAGTGAGCAGCTACCATCTCATCGTAAACATCCTTTGTAGCCTCGAAGTTACCATAACGTATGCGCAGGAACAAGGTCGTCATGCGCCTAAAACTCTCATTCTGGAACTCATAGGTATATTGTGTAGGAGTCTTGTGCAGTTGCCAGTCAATCTGTTCCGCCTCCGTGAGCAGTTTCAGCGTTTTCAGGTAAGTCAGCCTGACAGCTTCACGATAGTCCTTCCTGCCCAGGGCTTCTGCTATCGCCACATCGAAGTCTATGCCATAAATAGTATCCTCTTCTAACTCATAGTCCAAATTGTCTTTTTTGTCACGTCTGAAAAGCGAAGGACGATATTTGTAGAGCAGTAAAATTGTAAGACCCACCAAAAGTAGTGCCACACCAACGATGATGTACCACGACAAGTCAAAAGACATGACGGACGTGAACATCTCATTCAAGAACCCCATTATTAATTGAAACAGCCATTCAAGGATGTTCTGCTGAGGTTCTATCATCTCGCGATTATAGTCGAACGCATCTGTCTGCTGCCACGCAGCAATGCGTGCAGTATCACAAACGAGCGTATCGACAGGTATGGCCATTATCGTAATGCTTTATTTACAGGTTCTCGAAATTACGTATATTATTATCCACGCTCATTCCGTCTAACTTTTCTGCTGCATAGCCATAAAGGAAGGCCGTTCCTATGACAAGGATGGCCGACGTAATATAACCACCATAACACTGCAACACGCCAGACAGATAAGTTCCAAAAGAATAGAACACATTTTCTGTGAACGAACCGTCCAAGCCATCTATTCCCAATCCGAAGAACACTTTAATTAAGAACATGATAGACCAAGGGAGTGACGTGAACTGCGAAACAATGTTGACTATCAGTCCCAAAATCATGACAACGCCAACTGCGACAAGCCAGCAACGGAATCCCAAGCGACAACCTTTCTTGATAGCATCGAAGAGGGATATTTGATCTTCAAACACATAGACAGGCATGATGAGTGACAAGGGCGGAACCAGACAAACAACGAAGGCTATCAGGAACAGGTACGACAACAATATCAATGCCTCATGCACCAATGCCAGCCCCATCATCACCAGTCCCAGGATAGTCATTAGCACAAAACCAACGACAATGCTGACTACCATCATGATGACAGAACGCTTGAGCGAGAACATGAAGTCTGGCTTCAGTTCCTGCCAAGTGACGGTTCTCAAGGGCCCGTCACCACGCTGATAAAGACGCATCAGTCCATAGACGACTGCATACATAAAAATGGCTCCAATAATATAAAGTGCCATAAAAGCTAATAGTCCCAGCAACAAAGACACGATACCTGCCACAGAGGCATCTGAACTGTTATTCATCATACCTCCCAGCAAGTTGAAATAGCCACCCATAAAACTATTCAGGCTCAATGCCTGCACCAGCGACAGTGGAAGCAGGAAATAAGTCAAGTATATCAACACTGGTTTCCAGTTCTGCCTGAGGAAATCCATGACAACGGTCAGTTGCTGACCAAAATCACGTACAGCATATAACTGTATCTTACTGTTTTTGTCTTGCATGA